>JBBQCI010000006.1:0-74030 GCA_038318565.1 Planctomycetota bacterium | reverse complement strand
ACCGTGCAGCCCTCGGGAACCTCGCGGGACTCGTCGTTGACGGTGATCAGCATGGTCGGGATGGTACGGCCATGAGCGACGCGCCAAGACCGGGTCCAGAACTGGTGATCGCGATCGCCTCGTCGGCGTTGTTCGACCTTGGCGAAGGCGACCGGGTGTTTCGCGAGCAGGGTCGGCAGGCCTATCGTGACTACCAACACAGCCACGAAGATCAGCCGCTTGCCCCCGGCGTGGCCTTCCCGTTCGTACGTCGGCTTCTAACCCTGAACCGCGGTCTGGACCGGCCCGCTGTCGAGGTCGCCTTGATCTCGCGCAATGATCCGGACACCGGTCTGCGCGCCCGACTCAGTTGCGATCATCACGGCCTGCCGCTCGGTCGCATGGCTTTCACCGGCGGATCCGACCCGTGGCCGTATCTGGAGGCTTTCGGGGCCCATCTCTTCCTCAGCCGCCATGCCGCAGACGTCCAGGCCGCCATCGGGGCGGGCTTTGCCGCAGGCGAGGTCCTGCCCGGCGCTGCCGAGGACGACGGCGGCGAGGAACTACGCGTCGCCTTCGACTTTGACGGCGTCCTGGCCGACGATGCCAGCGAACGCATTTATGCCGAGCAAGGTTTGGCAGCTTTCCATGCGCATGAACGCGAACACGCCGCCGCTCCGGCAGCTCCAGGACCGATGGCCCGGCTGCTGACCGGTCTGTCCCGTGTCCAGGAGCGGCTGGCCGGCGGCAGCGGCAACAACAACAGTGGCCCGCGTCTGCGTACCGCCATCATCACCGCCCGCAGCTTCCCGGCCGACCGTCGGGTGGTCGCCACGCTGCGCGCCTGGGGTGTACGCGTCGACGAAGCCTACTTCCTTGGCGAAGCGCCTAAAGAACCGGTACTCGCGCGCTTCCGGCCTCACATCTTCTTCGATGACAAGCGGCGCAACGCTGACCGGGCTAGCAGCATTGCACCTGCCGTTCATGTGCCGTTCGGGGTCGCGAACGCGGTTGGCTGAACTGCCACCATCCTGCTTCACCAAGGCTTCACCGCCCATACCATCCTGGCTTCCATGTCTGACGCATTCGCTTCCCTCGCCACCGCCGACCAGCTCGCGCGCATCAACACCATCCTGTCTGCCCCGGCCGAGTGCGCGGTCGTGCGGCTGAAGCTGCACGACTACGACCAGTCCATCGAGCTCTATTTCGCCCCGACCACGCCAGTGACCTGGGTGCCTAGCGATGTGCAGCTGAAGGCGGTATGCACCCTCGGCTTTGCCAACACCTACTGCGACTTCGCCGATGACACCGAGTTCGTCGGCTGCTGGCGCATGCGCATCGTCGATGGCAAAAAACATGGCGAGTACTGGGTGATGAGTCCACGCCGCGAGCGGGTCGGTTACCCGCGCTACAACGCCTAGACCGCATGGACGCACTCGACCGCCTGTGCCTGCGCATCGCGCGCCAGCGTCGGATCGAACGCGTCCTTGGCCGGGTCCTACCGTGGGCCGGGATCAGCGGCCTCGCCGGAGCTACCGCCCTTGCGGTCCTACGTCTCGCCGTTCCCGACGCTGGCTGGCTGGCGACTGGCGTGACTGCAGCTGCCGCGCTGGCTCCCCTGGTCGTCCTGCCCATGGCGCTGCGTACCCGCGATCCGGCTTGGCTGATCGCCGGGCACGCCGACCGCCTGTCTGGCAGCGCAGGCCTGGCCATGGCTCTCGCCACCCAGCCCGGACGTGACCCGCACTGGATGGCTACTATCGAGGCTCGCCTGCGCGGGGCGCGCCTGCCCTCCCTACGCCTACCCCATGTTGGCAGCGCTGTGTTTGCCGCTGCACTACTGGCCGGAGCCTGGTTCCTGCCGCAAACCACCGCGCCTCCTGCGGCCCCGCCAATCGCCAGCGGACCGCTTGCCAACGTCACCCGGACCCTGGCAACCATCGCCGATCAGCGATTGGCCGCTCCAGAGGCCATAGCGGCATTCGCCGAACGGCTCGCCGCCGTGCGCCAGGCGCTGGGCGAACACGGGCTCGACCAGCAGACTTGGGCCGCCCTTGATGCGCTTGATCGCGACCTGAGCGCCAGTCAGGCCCTAGCTGCGGACAAGCTTGCCGACGCCCTGGCGAAGGCCGAACATCTCGCTGGACTCGATGCCGGTGGCGAACTAGCTCAGCACGCCGCCGCCGATCTTGCCGCCGCCCTCGCCGATCTCGAACGCCAAGCGCCTGGTCTGGCCGCCAAACTGCCCGCTGGGGCCGAGGGCGAAGCCCTGCTGCGGCTCGCCCAGCAGGCGATGGCCGGCGGAGAACTCACTGAAGCCCAACGCCAAGCCTTGCAACGGTGGGGGCTGGATCCGGCCAAGGCACCCCCAGGCGGCGGCGGTCCCGGCGACGCTGAAGCGGCCCGGCGTCTAGCCGACCGGCTTGCCGGCGAGCTGGCTGCGCGCGCAGGTATGGCTGGTGGTGAAGGCCAAGGCCTGCCTGGACAAGGCGGACCCGGCCCGGGTGGTGGCCATCCCGAACTGACCTGGGGAGACATCGAGCGCATCAGCGGTGGGTTCCGCGACCGCCTCGAAGGCGGTACTCCGAACAACCCGCAGACTGGTGCCGCAGTCGGTAGTCAGTTGCGTGCCCCGCGGCAAGACGAGCAGCGCGATGATCCGGGCGAGCGGGCCGCGACTGTCGAGCAGGCCGCGACCAGTGCCGACGCCAGGCGCGCGACCGTCGCCCCCAGACATCGCGCCGCCGTTGCCGCCTACTTCGACGCCCCCCAGCCGCCCGGAAGCCCACGCCCATGACCTGCGATATCCTGCTGCTGTCAGTTTCCGCCGGAGCCGGCCATGTCCGCGCTGCCGAAGCCATACGAGCCTCGGCCGCCATCACCCATCCGGGTCTGGTGGTCCAGCACCTCGACGTGATGGAGGTCGTACCACGGCTGTTCAAGCGCCTCTACGCCGATAGCTACCTCAAGCTGATCAACCGGCATCCCGCGTTCTGGGGCTACCTCTACCACGCCAGTGACCGCTCAAAGCCCGACGGCGCGCTGACCCGTCTGCGTGAAGCGCTGGAGCGCATCAACACGCGCAAGCTGCTCGAACGCATCCGGGATGCAGCTCCGAAGGTCATCATCTGCACCCACTTCCTGCCCGCCCAGCTGATCGCCCGGCTACGTCGGCTCGGCCAGTTCGATACCCCGACCTGGGTCGTAGTCACCGATTTCGATGTCCATCTGCTGTGGGTCCGTGAAGGCCTCAGCGGCTATTGCGTCGCCTCCGAAGAGGTCGCTTGGCGGTTGCGCGAACGCGGCATCGGCGACACCCCGGTACATGTCACCGGCATCCCGATTGACCCGGCATTCAGTCACCCGCCGCAACGGGACGCTTGTGCCCGTGAACTGGGTCTCGACCCAGCCCGGCGCATCATCCTGCTGATGAGCGGTGGACACGGCGTCGGCAATCTCGAACAGATTGCCGAGCGCATCCTGAGTATCCCGGGCGATCACCAGATCCTTGCCATGGCTGGCCGCAACGCCGAGCTGCTGACCCGCCTAGAAGGCCTTGCCGGCCAGCATCCCGGACGACTGGTCGCGGTCGGCTTCACCACCACGCCTGAACGGTTGATGGCCTGCGCCGATGTCGCGATCGGCAAGCCGGGTGGCCTGTCGACCAGCGAATGCCTCGCCCTCGGCCTGCCGATGGTGATCGTCTCGCCGATCCCCGGCCAGGAGGAGCGCAACAGCGACCATCTGCTGGAGCATGGTGCCGCTCTGAAGGCGCACGACGCCGCCGGGCTTGAACACCGGGTCCGCCGACTGCTTGCCGAGCCCGACCTGCTGCCTCGCCTTGCTGCCGGTGCACGCGCCAGCGGCAAACCGCGAGCGGCCGCAGATGTACTCGCCACTGCATTAGCCTGAACATGGACCTTGCCCAGCTCGTGCCGCTGGCTGGCCTGGTTGCCACCACCAGCGTACTGGCATTCGTCTTTGCCAAGGTCGAGATCCAGATCGAGGGATCCGACGGCTGGGCAGCCAACTTGCCGACCTGGCGGATTGAAAAGCATTGGTTACTCGACGTATTCTTCGGTGGCCGGCCCCTGACTGGTTATCACGCCTGGTGCCTACCGTTCGTCCTCGGCGTGTTCCATCTGCCCGCAGCAATGCTGTGGACCTGGAGCTGGCCGTTGGAGGCCCGAGCGATGGCATCCTTCATGATCTTCTGGATCGTCGAAGACCTGTTGTGGTTCCTACTCAACCCGGCCTGGGGCTGGCGGCGATTCAACCGTCAAGAGGTCCGCTGGCACAAGCACTGGCTACTGGGACTGCCAACGGACTACTGGACGTTCGCCATGGTTGCCGGCATCCTGCTGTGGTTGGGGTACCGTTGATCGCCTATCTCCTGGAACGTCCATGACCACTTTGCTGACTCCTGCCGACATCGACCGCCACCGCGCCACCGCCACCGCCGTGCTTGCCGGACTCGACGCCGCCATCCTCGGCCAAGCCGATCTAACCCGGCTGACGGTCACCGCCATGCTGGCAGGTGGCCATGTGCTGCTCGAAGGTCTGCCAGGTCTGGGCAAGACCGAGCTGATCAAGGCGCTGTCGGCGCTCGCTGGTCTCGCCCACAAACGCATCCAGTTTACCCCCGACCTGCTGCCCAGCGACATCACCGGCACCTTGGTGCTGCAGGAAGGCCCTGAAGGCCGCCAGCTAACGTTCCGTCAGGGACCGGTGTTCACCCAGCTGCTGCTCGCCGACGAGATCAACCGCGCCAGCCCCAAGACTCAGTCTGCACTGCTGCAGGCCATGCAGGAGGGTGAGGTCACCGTCTTCGACACCACCCACCGGCTGCCACGGCCCTTCTTCGTCCTAGCGACGCAGAATCCGATCGAGCTCGACGGCACCTACCCCCTGCCCGAAGCTCAGCTCGACCGCTTCGCAGTCAAACTCACGGTCACCGGGGTCGGTGACGAGGTCCTGACGCGCATCGTCCTCGAACGACCGGATGGCCGTCCACCAACTCCGAAGACTGTCGCCGACGAAGCCTCGCTGGCGGCTGCCATCGACGCCGCCCGCCGCATTGCCGTGCCCGAGGCGGTCGCGCGCTATGTCGCCCGTCTGGTCAACGCCACCCGACCCGAGCTGCCCGGAGCCAGCGACACGGTGCGCACCTCGATCCGCTGGGGTGCCAGCCCGCGTGCCGCCCTCGCCCTGGCCGGTTGTGCCCGTGCTGCAGCCCTGCTCGCTGGCCGACCATCGGTTGGATTTGCCGACGTAAAGGCCCTGGCCGTGCCCGTGCTGGCTCATCGCATCATCCTGTCCTCCGAAGCCGGACTGTCCGGCCAGACGGCTCGCAGCGTGGTCGAATCAATCCTCGCCGCGGTACCGGAGCTGGCGTGAACGCTGGCAGAATCTGCCTGCTTGTCGCCGTGTGCTGCCTCGCCTGGAGCGGAGAGGTACGCGTCGATGCCTCGTGCGTGTGGGAGGACAAGGACGGTTACACCCCGGTCCAAGTCCGCATAGAGGCGCTGATCGCACCGGTCGACGTGCGCCTTGAAGTCCAGCTCGGGGAATCGCGGGCAACTGCCAGCGTGCGGGTCGAACCGGGGCGAACCACCAGCACCACCGTGCTGCTACCATGCAATCCGGGATACGGCTCGCCGGTGCTGCGCTGGCGATCCGACAATGAACGGGGCGAGGAAGGTGTCCCAGTCACCATCGAGCATCTCGCCATCGATCTCGTTGCCCTCGACCCCAGCGAACAGCTGCCAGTACCAGCCCTGAAGAAGCTGATCGAGGAGAAGGTCACCGAGTCCCACAGCAGTGGGCGCAGCTACCGCTCCAGCGGCGGTGAACGCGTGCGCCGCATTGCCGGCGATGCGCTGCCCGACCGCTGGCAGGGTTGGCCAGCGTGGATGACCCTGGTCACCACCCCCAACGGCGAAGTTGGCCTGAATCAGGCCCAGCGTGAGGCTATCGCCACCTGGACGCGCCTCGGCGGAGCTCTGTTTGTCAGCGACGCCGCCAGTGAGCCCGCCTGGCGCAAGCTCGGCGCCATCGTCACTGTCCTCGACCCTGGGACGGCAGACCAGCCTGCCCTGATCACCCGCCTGACCAGTGTACGGACTGCCGACGGCCGACCCGTCAACCATCCGGTCCCAGGTACCTCCGAACTGCCGACCGGCTGGTTCCTTACCCTGGCGATTACCTTCGCGGTGGTCGCAGGGCCACTCAACCTGTGGTGGACGATCCGCCGCAGGCAGCCGTGGCTGCTGCTGATCACCACCCCGCTGATCAGCCTGGGCACCTGCGCGCTGCTGATCGTCATCGCACTCGCCTCAGACGGCATCGGCAAACAGCGCTCGGCGATGCAGATCGCGCTGATCGACCTAGAGGCCCAACGCACCAGCGTGTTTCATGGGATCACCTGGTTCTGCGGCATTGCGCCCGGACCATTCGCCCTCGACCGCGAAGACCGTCTGCAACCCATGGACGAGGCGGACTACGACAATCGATGGCGACGTGACCGGCCCGCGCTGGAACTCGACTGGCGTCAGGGTCAGAGCGTCTTGGGCAGCTGGATCCCGGCCCGGGTGAACCGCCAGTTGGCCTGCACCCAGGCCCGTCCTGAACGCCGGCGGATCAGCATCGTGCGCAGCGCTGGTGGCTGGCAGGTCGGCAACGGGTTGGATGTCGAGATCCGCGAACTGCATTGGATCGACAGCGCCGGGCTCGGCTGGCAGGCGACTGGACTTGCTCCCGGAGCCGAACAGGACCTGATCCCCTCGCAGCGCGCTGCGCCGACTCCGGATGTCCGCCGCCTTGGTCTGGATGCCCGCCTGGCCCTGAACGGCGCAGGCCGGATCGCCGGATCGTGGGTGGCGCGGTTAGCTCAACCGTTGCATCCGGTGCCCGGGCCAACCGCTCAGGATCGTGAACCGATCGAAGCCTGGGCAATCGGGACGCTCATGCCTGCGGCCGCTTCGCCAGGAGCATTTTGATGCCACTTGTCGAGGTTCGCCATCTCCATCGCCATTTCGGCTGGGGTCCGCAGCGCGTCGACGCGGTGGTCGATGTATCGTTCGCCTTCGAATCCGGTTCCATCATGGGCTTCATTGGCCCTAATGGTGCGGGCAAGTCGACGACCATGCGCGTTCTGGCAACCCTCGATCTGCCCAACGCCGGCGACTGCCTGGTCGACGGACTGTCGACCGTCGATGACGCCGATCGCGTCCGCCGCACCATCGGCTTCATGCCGGATCATTTCGAGCCCTTCCCAGACGCGACGGTGGCCGAGTACGTCGACTTCTTCGGCCGAGCCTATGGCCTTACCGGTGCAGCCCGCAGCCGTGCGGTCGACAGCGTGATGGGTTTCTGCCAACTGGACGGCATCGCCAGCAAACCCGCCACCAGCCTGAGCAAGGGCATGAAGCAACGGCTGTCGCTCGCCCGCTGTCTAGTCCACGATCCCAAGGTGCTGATCCTGGACGAACCTAGTGCCGGCCTTGATCCGCGTGCCCGCATCGAATTCCGCGACCTTCTCCGCGCGCTTGCCCGCCAGGGCAAGGCCGTGCTGATTAGCTCACACATCCTCGCCGAGCTGGAAGAGCTGTGCACCTCGGTGGCGATCATTGAACGCGGCCGTTTGGTAGCAGCCGGCACTGTCGCCCAAGTGCGCGGCGCAGCCATGGCGGCGCGTGAATCAGCCGGGCCGGACGACACCCTGCCTGCCACCATTGAGATCGCCCTGTCCGCCGAGCACCCGCGCTTCCGCGAAATACTCGCGGAACGTCCAGGCGTTACCGACGTCCAGGTCAGCGGACGCTTCGCCACCCTCTCCGCCGGGGGCGGTGACAGCGATCATGCCGCCCTGCTGAAGACCCTAGTCGAAGCTGGCCTGCCGGTCGCCCGTTTCGCTGCCCGTGGACGCAATCTCGAGGACGCGTTCCTGCACCTCACCAAGGGTCAGGTGCAGTAGGCCAGGCTCAGTGAGTGGCCGGCCTGGTTGCTGACCGTATCGCCGCTGGCCGAGGCCCGATCCCATCTATGGTCATATCATGGCCATCACCGACGTGTTTGCCGGCAAGCGCACCCTGGCCGATCGCGAGGCCCTGGGTCGAGCCATCGTCCAGCTGTGGACGACGATCTCGCATGGCTTCCGCGAGGACGAACGCAGCGTCGAGGGGGCGCAGTTCCTCGAACACACCGCTGGCTTGGCGACAGAATTGACCGCCCTGCCAGCCGGTCAACTGCCCGACCTGTCGCTGCAACGACGCCTGCTTGAGGCGCTGGTCCCGGTGGCCGGCGAGCGCACGCGCGACCTGCATGCCCGGATCGACGATCTCGACGCGACCATCCGCACCCGCGATCGCGACCTGCAGATCCAGCAGCTGGCCGGCTCGTGGATGACTGACGAGATGTCCCGCTCTCGCGGCGTGCTCATGCAGGCTCTGCAGGGACGCGAAGTCGTGGTGCCTGCGCATGGTCCCGATGGCACCGGCCCCCTCCTGTCAGAGTTACTTGCCCTGGTCCTGAACATCGCCGCACCGCCGCCACCGCCGGTTGCCAGCCTTGGCAGGCGTACCGAAAATCGGGAGGCGGAGGCGGTCAAACCGAAGGAGCCGGCAGCCCATCCGGTCGGCGAACGCGCCATCATCGCCCAGGTCCTGCGCGAGGTTCTCGACGGTACCGCGCAGGCTCCACGGCTGGCTCGGGCCTTGGAAGACCAGGAATTAGCCAGGCGGCTCGCCGACCTGTTCCACGAACACCAGAGCTACCAGGCCATCCTCCAGCGCCTTGGAATCCTCCAGACCTAAGGTCAGGTTCCGGCGTCAGATGCCGCGACGGATCTGCGAGCCCTGGAAGCGCAGCTCGAAACGATAGCGCGGTTTTTTGGTGCAGATGATGTAGTGGGTCACCGGATCGATGCGGCTGGGGACCTCGCGGCTCTCGACCGTCGCAGTGGTGCGGTAGCCGCGCTCGTTGAGGACGTCGACCAGCATGGCCATAGTCCGCGGGTCGGCGAATAATTCATTGTCGCTGGTGATCTTGGCCAGACCGGTCATGGCATGGAGCAGGATGACCGGAACAAAGTCACGATCGATGACCGAAACGACCCGGTGGAACAGCTCATCCTGGTCGCGCTGGTATCCCTCAAGGCGTTCGACGAGATGCTGGCGAGCGGCGACCACGATCTCACTGGCGAGCGGGATGTGATGGATGGCGTCGAAGGTCTCGTCATCCAGTTCAAGCGAGCTCTGGTATTGAAACTCGCTGATGATCGCGCGTTCGACCGAGGCCAGATCGCCCTGCGCGTTGATGACGTGGAAGTGGAAATGCTGTTTCAGGCTCTGCAGCACGGCATAGGTCTGCTCCATGAACACCCGGTAGCGCTTGCGGCAGGCATCCTCGGCCATGTCGGTGGCGCGCTCCTCCTGCAGCTGCCCCTCGCCCGTCTCGCGCACCCGCTGGTTGGCGGCGATGATCGATCTGCCACGTTTCAGCTGGCGCTCGACCGACTCCTTTTCTTCCACGTACAGCACCACGATCTGGAAGATTGGCTTGGGAAAGCAGGCCCCCAGCGGGCCATGGCGATGCTGGGCACGCAGATCGAGCATGCGCTGGTAGAGGAGCTTCACGCATTCGACCTGAACGCGGGTGCGTGGGAACCCGTCGACGATCACCCCGGTGGCATGTAGCGGATCAAGCAGCCGTTCGAACAATAGCCGCACGACATCAGCATCGCCAACCAGGTTGCCGGCATCCTTCAAACGCTTCATTTCGGGCGAGGTCAGCAGATCGCTGGTGACGATCGGGGGAACTGAGATGCCTCGTTCCCGCAGGATGAACGGGGTGTTGGTGCCTTTGCCTGCGCCAGGTGCGCCGCCTAGCCAAATGATCTCGCGGGGCAGGCGGGCCTCGCCGCGTTCGACGCGGTCGTGAATGGCCGACCAGGCGATGCGGAAGATGGTCGAGGCCTGTTCGTAGACGGCGTCGACGGCGTGGTGATCGTGCGGTTTGTTGAGCGGCGGGGCGGGCAGGGCCATGCCCGGCATCGTGGGGGAAATGCGCACGGCACCAGTGGCTTGCCGAGCCCGACCAACGCTCCCTCTAGGAGCGAGTGGTGCCCCGTTCGATGATGGTCAGGGCCAGACGGGCGCTGGCAACCGGAGTGGCGGGCTCGACCGCTAAACGGCGGATCGCGTTCAACGCCCAGTCGCCAAACTCCGGTAGCGGCTGCCGCACGGTCGTCAGGCCAAAGACGTCCATCAGCGGCTGATCATCATAGCCGATGACCTGGACATCCTGGGGTACCCGACGCTTGCGCTGCCGGGCTTCCTCTACCACCCCGATAGCCGGGATGTCGTTCACGCAGACGACCCCGTCGATGCGTTTGTCGCGGGCCAGCAGCCGGACGAAGGCCGCGCGACCCTCGGCGACGGTCATCGCAGTGGCGATTTCAATGTGGGCATCCGGTCCGGCCACGGCACGGAAACCCTCTTCACGATCGCGGTAGGCATGTGCATCAAGTGGCCCACCGACATAGCCGATGCGCTTGCAGCCCCGCTCGCGGAGGAAGCGGTACTGCATGCGAGGACCCTCCCGATTGTCGACCGAGACCGAAGGAAAGCCCTCCTGGGCCAGATCGACGAAAATCGTCGGCATGTTCAGGCTGCGCAACTGGGTCATGCGTTCGGAACCGATACGCATCGAACACAACATGAGCAGTTCGCAGGCACGCTCGGCGAGGATGCGGTCGAGCAGCCGGTTCTTCATCTCCCGGTCGGGAACGTCATAGATAGCCAGATCGATGCCGGCCGCTGCCAGGCCACCGGCCAGCGGACTGGTCACCGCGTGGTAGAAATTGGCGCTGAACAGCGGCATCAGGGCGGCGAGACGGGGGCGTTCCGCCCCACGCGCAGCCAGGCGGCGGGCTGCCCTGCTTGGACGCCAGCCGAGTTCCTCGACCGCACGGCGCACGGCCAGCCGGGTTGGCTCGGCAACCCGGCTGCTGCCATTCAAGACACGGCTGACCGTCGCGATGCCGACATGGGCACGACGGGCAATGTCATAGATCGTGGCCTTGCCATCCGTGGTCATGGAAGCGCTTTCTAGCCCACCCACACGCCATTGCCACCGCCCGATCCTATCCGAAGCGTGTGCGCGACATCCGTAGCGTGTGCATCGATGGCGGCGCAGGCGCAGCTTGGCCGCAGCCGAGCACGCCTCTACGGACGCCGTGCCCGCGATCGGCGAACGTCAGTGAGCCGGGCGTAGCGGGGGCTCCGGGGGCGGCAGCCTCCGGCGGGGACGTGGGGCAGAGCCCCGCGAACAAACAGCTAGATGGTAACGCCCAGGTCGCCCATGACGGCACGCTGGAGCGCCCACATCTCGTCACAATCGCTATCGTCGATGTCGTCGTAGCCCAATAAATGAAGCGTTCCGTGAAGAACGTAGAGGGCGAGTTCCTCGTCGATCGGTCGGCCACGCTGCGCCGCAACGCGACGTGCGACATCGAGGCCAATGGCAAGATCGCCCAGTCGGGTCAGTCCCAAAGACGGGTCTGGCGATCCATCAGGGAAACTCATCACGTCAGTGGGCGTGGCATCAGCGAAATGCGTATCATGCAGCTTGGCACTCTCTGCATCATCGACGACGAGCACGCACAGGCTGCGCTGGCGCAGTTTATCGCGCTTGAGCGCCAGCTCGACCGCACGTTCAGCCAGGCTGCGCGCAGCGACGGACACCTCCAGGCCGCTCCATTCGACATGGCAGCGTGGACGACCCGATACCGTCCTGGCTGGTCGGGCCGCCTTGCTCATGCAAAGTCCAGCAACTGGTGTCCTGGGTTTTGGCGCAGGCAGTATTGGCGGTCCCATTCGCTGGGGAACAGCACCACGATGCGGCCACGTGCATCCTTGGCGACTTGGGAACCAGGCGTCGGTGTGAAGGTCGCGATGTCCCCCTGCAACCAGCCGCTGCACGCATACGGCAGGGCCGACAGGCTGGTTTCGACATTCCACTCGTCCTTCAGCCGGTATTGCAGCACTTCGAACTGCAGTCGGCCGACCGCAGCGATGAACGGGTTGGCGATCGGGTTGTCGTAGCTGCGCAGCACCTGCACAGCGCCCTCGCCAGCCAGGGTCTCCATGCCCTTGTCGAAGCCCTTGCGCTTGGTCAGGTCGGACGGCTCGATGCGGGCGAAGTGCTCGGGCGGAAACTGCGGAAGTGGCTGATGTTCGAACCCGGCCTTGACCGCCAGGGTGTCGCCGATCGCGAAACCCGCATTGATCAGGCCGACCACGTCCCCGGGGAAGGCCTCGTCGAGGGTATTCCGGTCGCGGGCCACCAGGGTTTGGGGACGTGATAGGCGGACTTCCCGTATCACCTGACCACCACGCACATGCTTGACCACCAGGTCGCGCTCGAACCGGCCGCTGCAGATGCGGATGAACGCCATCTGGTCGCGGTGTTTGGGGTTCATGTTGGCCTGGATCTTGAACACGTAGGCCGAGAACGGTGCCGCCACCGGGTCGAGCGATTCGCTACCCTCGGTAGTCAGCACCTCGCGCGAACTGGGCGGCGGGGCCAATTCGACAAACGCGTCGAAGAACGGCTCGATGCCGAAGTTGGTCAGCGCCGAGCCGAAGAACACCGGCGTCACCCGGCTGCCCAGGAACGCTTCCACGGTGAAGGGATTGCCGGCGATTTCCAGCATTTCGAGATCCTCAGCGAGCTGCTTGCGTTGCTCGGCTGGGATCGCTTCTTCGGCCTCGGCCGAGGCCAGCGGGATGACGCGCATGGCGGCGCGCTGGGCACCACCGATCGAGGTCTTCTGGAACAGGGCCAGTTCGCGGGTGCGACGGTCAGCCACGCCGATGAATTCACGGCCGCTGCCAATTGGCCAGTTGATCGCGCTGGCCTGGATACCGAGCACCTCCTCGACCTCGGCCATCAGTTCGAGCGGGCTGCGCGAGGGCAGGTCGAGCTTGTTGATGAAGGTCAGCACGGGGATGCCACGCAACTTGCACACCGCGAACAGCTTGCGGGTCTGGGTCTCGACGCCCTTGGCGGCATCCAGGACCATGATCGCGCAGTCGGCAGCAGTAAGAGTGCGGTAGGTGTCGGCCGAGAAATCCTGGTGCCCAGGCGTATCGAGGACGTTGATGACATGGCCGCGGTATTCAAACTGCATCGCCGACGAGGTGATCGAGATGCCGCGTTCCTGCTCCATCGACATCCAGTCGGAAGTCGCCAGCTTGCCGCCCTTGCGGTTCTTGACCATGCCAGCGGTGCGCAGCAGCCCGGAATACAGCAGCAGCTTCTCGGTCAGGGTAGTCTTACCTGCGTCCGGGTGGCTGATGATCGCAAAAGTACGCCTGCGGGCGGTTTCACGGGCGAGGATGGCGTCGAGGGCTGGTTCCATAAAGCGTTACGCCCCGCGGGGCGCGGGGCGTAACGTGTCGGACATGTCAGCCGAGTCGAGCGATCACTCGGCGAGGGTCGCCGGTTGGCCGTCGACCTGCTCGGACTTCGGCTTCTCTTCACGGATGCCCGACAGGCTGGCCTTGAGCTCGTCGAGCGACTTGTCGAATTCGGTCTTCCTGCCCATCGGGATGATCCGCGGGGTGATGAAGATGGTGAGGTTGCGCTTCTCGACGGTCTGACGCTCTTTGCGGAAGAAGAAGCCCAGCACCGGCAGGCCGCCAAGGCCCGGCACGTGGCCGTTCTGCTTCTGGTCCTTGTCCTTGAGCAGGCCGCCGATCACCGCCGTACGTCCGTCGGCCACCATGATGGTGTTTTCGACGCTGGTGGTGTTCTTGTTCGGCAGTTCGATCGAAGCCGCATTCAAGCCTTCACCTGAGGTGTAGCGGCGTAATTCGGCCTCATCGTTGGTGGCCAACAGCTTGATGCGCACGAAACCATCCGCGGTGATGGTCGGTGTGACCAGCACGTTGATACCATCCTTGACGGGGCTGGAGGCAGCTTCCTTCAAGGTAGTGGTCGGTGGCCCATTGTCGTTAGTCGTCTGCTGCGATTCCGCAAAGCGGATCTCGCGGCCAATATTAATCTTAGCCTCCTGGCCATCGACGGTAAGGATCTGCGGCGACTGCAGGATATCGGTCGAATTCAGCGAAGCGATCGCTTCGAAGGTCAGTCCTGCCGTATTCAGCCGGCTGCTGGTGGGCCCCGCGCCGATTCGGTTGATAACCGTAGAGGTCGTCGCCGCAGTTCCAAACGGGGTGAAGGCCTGCCTTACATTGCCAAGATTCTCGATGTCAAAGTTCAGATTGATCGGATCAAATCCTAGTCCCTGTACGTCGGTGGTCGAGAAATCGACGAACTTCATTTCGATCAGCACCTGGCGCGTACGCTGATCGAGCTGGTCGATCAGGCGCTGGGCGCTTTCCAAGGCTGGTGGAGTGCCTGTCAGAATCAGGCTGTTCGACCCGTCGACGACATCGACACTGACATCCTTGAGCACGGCTTTCAGTTTCTCGCCGAAGGACTTGGCATCGCGATAGCTGACATCGACGACCTTGGTCTTTAGATCCTTTTGAAGCGAGTCACGGCTGACGATGCGAATGATGTTGTATTCCTGCTCGACCCAAGCGAGGTCGACGGTCTTCACCACCACGTCGAGGGCATAGCGCCAGGGCACCCCGCGCAGAGTCATGCTGAGGCGCTTACCGCCGCTGGCGACTTCGCCCGACATGATGATGTTGACGTCGGCGGCACGGGCGATCGCTTCCAGCACCACCGGAAGGCTGGCGTCCTGGAAGCTCATCGAGACCTTGGGCGGACGGGTCAGCACCCACACCCGGGGGCTCTTCTTCTCGACCACCAGATCATACTTGGCGGCGATACTGTCGACAGCTTCCTGCCACGTAACGTTGGCAAGGCGGACCGTCACCCGTGGCTGGTCTTGCTCATAGCAGACCACGTTCACGCCAGCACGGCGGCTGATCCATTGCAGGACCGTTTCGAGCGGCTTGTCGCTCGTCTCGATGGTCACCGTCTCGGCGACCTGGACCGGTGCCGGGGCATCGCCAGCCACGGCCTGGGCGGGCAGGCCAAGGGCGAGGATGACCAAGCTGGGAATCGCGAGGCTACACAGACGCATGGGGATGTCTCGTGGGCGGATCAGGGAGTGGAACGGGATTGGTCAACGTAGACCGGGAACTCGAATCGACGACGACCAAACACGAAGCGGAAATCGACGCGGTCCTGATCGATGTTGATGACGGCGCAGTCCTTGACCCGGTCGTTGACCGTCAGGGCGCGGTTCTCGCCGTCAACAATGGCCATGCGCATGCCGTCCTGGGACCACAGAACGCCAAGGATGCGGATTTTCAACGCCTCGAAAGCCGCTTGAGCATCATCGCGAATCTTGGCTTCTTCGGCTTGAGCACGGTAGGTGCGGATGCTGACTATGACGGCAGCGACATCGGGACGGACCAGGTGCGGTTCGAGGGATTTCAAGGCAGCATCCGCCGCCTTCATCGCTTCCTCGTACTTGCGTCCAGCCACTAGCTGGCGCACTCGGGCATCTTCCTCTTTGGCCCAGGCGACCAGTTGTTCGATGTCGGTGCCGGTCGGCTGATCGCCAGCCTTGCCGGTGACTGCATTGCGCTTGATTTCTGCCGCTTGGGTTTTCGCTGCTTTTTGGGCCACCAGAAGGGCCTCGAGATCGATGAACACGTCAGGCCGGCCTATCGACGGCCGGAACACCCAGCGTTCCTCTTCGGCGACCAGTTCCATGGCAGTCAGCTTCTTGGCCGGGGCCTTGGCGACTGGCTTGGCGACTGGCTTGGCGGAATCCTGCTGCTTGGCAGCCTCCGGCCCGGCTTCTCCTGCATACAGGGGCGCAGCCAGGGCGATGGCGAGGATCATGGCGGTGATGCGCACGGCTAGTTCCTCCGCCCGCTGGCAGCAGCTGTCGAATCGATGTAGGTGACGATGCGCAAGGTCACACTGTGCGGCTGGCCTTCGATCTTGCCGCTGGCCAGGTCGGTCGCCACCCCACCAGAACTCAGCTGGATGCCTTCGACGGTCATGAAGCGCTCATTCCGTTCGATCAGGTTGATGAACTGGATGACGCCATCGAGATCCGCTGAGACCTGGGTCTGGTATTCGATCGTCTTGTAGTCGGCGACAGAACCGCGCCCGCCTGCAGCAGCTGCCGCCTCACGGATGGCTACGGATCTGACCACCAATGCTCCTGACGAACTACCAACCTGACGGGCCAGATCCTCGATCAGCTGGCGGACCTCGGCCTTCTGAGCTTCGGTCGGCAAACGCTTGCGCGCGGCGGCGATGTCGGCCTTCATGCCGCTGAGCAGATCGGTCCGCTCTTTCAGCTTGGCATACACCAGGTTCTGCTCAGCGATCGCGGACTCGCGGGCCGCGATCTGGGCGTAGAGAGACTGGTCATCGCCGGCCGCCCGGATGATCGAGGGTACGCCCTCATCCTGGCCCAGGCGATGCAGGCTGCCGGCAAGGAAGTAGCCGATCGTCCCGCAGAGGATCAGCGTCACCGAGGCGATGATGATCAGCCAATGCTTCTTTTCCAGCTTTTTGAGCACGTCGAAGTTCACCGCTGGACCCCCTGAGGAGCCGTCATGACCTTGGTGCGACGCCACTCCAGCGGCAAGTCGGTGGCCGTGCGGTTGATGTCGGCGATCGTCCGCGGCGAGTCGCCCTTGAACGGCTCCTCGGAACGGCCAACGAAACCGTGTTCACGCCAGAAGCGGCTCATATCGACTGACTGAAAGAAGGACTGGACGTAGTCGCCGGCCTGGTCTCGCTGTTCACCCATGATTTTAAAGCTCGCTCGAAACGAGAAGGACACTGATTCGGGACCCTTGGCACCACGCACCGCCTGGGCGGCTGCTCCGGGAGCAATGGTCAGCGAGGTGCAGCGCACCTCGTAGCCCTCGCGGGTCCAGCGGTTGTCCGAGGTCTGGGCGAGCATGTGGGCGAAGTCATCCAGGGTACGGGCCCAAAACACCTTGCTGGTGATCAGACGGGTGATGGTCGAGTGGAGTTTCTCGTACTCGGCGATCTGAGTATCGATGGCTCGCACCTTGTCTGCCTTGGCGGTGGCTTCTACCAGTTCCGCCTCTTTCTGGACCAAGAGGATCTCGGCAGCACGGATGCGTCCGAACTCGATCCAGGCCCACGTGCCGGACATGCCGAGCACAAGGATGATGCCGGCCGCGGCTGCCAAGATGACCGGGTTAACCCCAGATCGGCGAGCCCGGCGCAGTTCTGGCGGCAGGAGGTTGATGAGGATCATCGTTCTTTCCCGGAGCGACTTCTGGAGGTGCGTACCGACGGCACGCAGACATCCCGACGACACAGAACATAGGGGACCGGATTTGCGGTGTCAAAGGTCCAGTGGCCGGCAGTGACTAGGAAGGTCATTCGGCGTCCCACTTGGCAAGCAGGGTGGATTCGGCCTCGTTCGCTAGCTTTTCGGCTGCTTCTGGCGTGGTTCTCAGCGCCGCAGCTAACTCAGACCCGGTCAGCCCCCCCCGCCAGCGCAGCTCCACCGCCATGCGCCGGGTCTCCTCAAGACTGCCGATCAGACGATCCAGACGCTCGATGCCATGCGGGTCGGCAGTGCCCAGCCGGGCCGTAGACAGGCTGGAATCAAGCGACTCGTCAGGATGCTCGCGCGCCCAGCGCATCGCCAAGCCCGCCCCGGTGCGCCGAAAAAAGGCGCTGAATCCGGCTGGATCATCCAATTCCGGCAGGTGCAACCAGGCTGCGACGACGGATTCGCCGACCAAACCCTCAACCACATCGGGACGACGCAGCCTGGCCCCGAGATAGGCGGCCAGCCGCGGCGCATGCCGACGCATCAAGATGGTCCAGGAGGCATGGTCGCCAGAGCGGGCGTCGGCGATCAGTTCAGCGTCTCCGCGCGGATCGTCCACTCAGCTGACCTGCAGAGTGATGACCTGGTAGGGCCGGTAGGCGATTCGCCAGGTCCGTGGGTCGGCCCGCTGGGGTTGCCCGCCAGGGAGGAGTCGTCCCAGGAAATCAGTGCTGGCGACGATGGCAGCCGTATTCGGCAGGACCAGATGCGCTTCGCCACGCGATCCGGCAACCTCATGGAGGCGCAGCTCGAATCCACCCGCCTCAAGCGGACGCACCCACGACGGCACCAGCGAGCCGAGACGGTCGAATGCGAACAGCGGTTGGGCCATTTCACCGCCGGCTACGACGAGCGGCGGAGTGAACAGCAGGTCTGCGCAGGCCGCCGTGGCCGGGCGTTCCGACGTCGAACGGTCGCGATGCAAACCGATCGCAAAACGCATCGCATGTTCGCCGCGATCGGCCTTCGGGTCCGGATCGGTGGGGGCACGCAGCAAGGACAGTGCCAGATCGCCATCACGGCAGCTGAATCCGTACTTGGCTTCGCTGACCATGGCCAGGCCGCTGCCATCGTCATCGGTGGCGGCAGCCCAACGACTGCCGGGGACCTCCCATTGTGCTTCGTCCTGGGCGATGCCTGGCAACTGCGGCCGGGTGACCGAGCCGAACGGGCAGCCGAAGCGGGCCTGACGTCCGCGATAACCGGTCGGACAGTGAAACTTCAGCAGACGGTGGTCTTCGCGCCAGTCGGCCTCGACCGTGACCTGTAGCCACGGGCTGCCCGCCTCGATCGTCCAGTTCATGATGATGCGCGAATGTTCGCCGATCGCCGCCGAGCCACGCAGAACCGCCCGCACCGGCCCGTTCTCGGCCAGTTCCAGACGCATGGCCGGCTGACCCTGCAGCGGCTTGCGCAGAGCGTCGTGGTCGATGTCCCAGGCATCGAAGTTCGCTGGCAGGTCGCGATACAGGGCAAGGCCTGCAGGAGCATCGAGCAGCATCTCCACGCCGTCCACGATCAGACGGACCAGTCGTCCCGCGCGGTCGAATTCGGCACGCAGTACCCCGTTGTCGAGTACCCGCGTCGTCGCCTCGGCGATCGGCTGCACACTGCCAGAAGCGCTAGGTGTCACTTGGGGCAGCAGCCGTTCCGAACCGAGGGCCGGCAAGTCAACCACCGTCAGGGTGCGCCGGGTGCGACCGGCCCCGATCGACTGGACCGGTAATGACAGACCGTCCGGAGTCTGCACCCCGGCAGCGAATGCCGGAAGCTCGACCACCGCACGTCTGGCCAAGGGCAGCGGGTTGAAGGCGAGATAGCCGGGATTCTGGCCACTGGCGGCTAATTCACGCTCAGCGATGGCCGACTCGTCGTCGACCCGGGCTTCCAATTCGCCGCCTAGCTGTTCGTAGACCAGACCGATCGAGCTGCCGGGGATGGCGTCATGGAATTGCGCAAAGCACAGACGGCGCCAACTGGTCTCGCCGATCGGGTCGGCACGCAGGGCAGCGCGTACCGCCTCGCGAACTTGCAGGGCGCGTTCGAGCGCGCGGAAAGAGGCCTTGAAGTCGCTCTGGGTAGTATAGGTGCCACGGTGGTATTCGAGGTACAACTCGCCCTGATAGACCGGCAGCTTGGCCCGAACCTGTTCCATGCGGTCGAAGAAGGCCTCCGCAGTACCCCACGCAGCCTTTGGCGTTCCCGCGAGCGAGGCGAGGCGTCTGGCCCGTCCCAGCATCTCTTCCGTCGTGCCGCCACCGCCGTCGCCAAAGCCGACCGGCTGGATCATCTCGGGGTGGACGTCAGCCTGGCGATGTTCGCGAATCATCTCGGTGATCTCGCTGACGCTGGCGTTGCCATTATAGCCTGCTGGCGAAGTGGTCAGATGGGTGAGCACCTCGCTGCCATCCGCGCCACGCCAGACAAAGCTGGTGTACGGGAACTTGGTCACCGCGCTCCAACTCATCTTGGTGGTGTAGAAGTGCTCGATGCCGCCGAGGCGCAGGATCTGCGGCAGGGCTGCGCTGTAGCCGAACACGTCGGGGATCCAGCATACTGTGCTCGGCTCGCCGCGCAGTTCGCGGAACTTCTCCTGGCCGATCAAGAGACTGCGCGCCAGCGCCTCGCCGCAGGGTAGGTGGTTGTCCGGCTCAACTTCGAACGCGCCGGTCGCCTCCCAGCGGCCTTCGGCGATGCGCTTGCGGATCGCCTTGCCCTGCGCGGGCGAATCGGTTTCCAGCATGCGATAGAGCGCCGGCTGGCTCATCAGGAAGGTGAATTCCGGCCAGCGTTCCATCAGGCGCAGGGTCGAAGCGGCAGTGTGCTGGCCCTTGCGCCGGGTGACGATCTCGGGCCACAGCCACACCAGATCGATATGGGCGTGGCCAAGCAGCATGGCGGTCGGCTGCCATGTCTCGGCGGGGAAACGTCCCATGACCGTGGGCACGGCGGCGGCGAGCGCCTTTTCACCGGCCCCACAGGCGTCACACAACTCCTCGGCACCGGCGAGCAGCAGGCGGGTCAACGGATCCAGCTTCTCGAGCGGTGGGTGGAAGCCGATCCAGGGCGGGATCAGCCGTGCTTCCGTCAGGCGCATGGTGATGGCCTGTTCGAGGATCTCGAGATCGAATTGCATCCCCCACACGCGATCGTCGCGGACAATCAGCTTGCACGCATCGAAACGCGCTCCGAACTCGTCGATATTGCGGTGGTTTGGCACCCAGATGCCGCCAGTGGGATAGAGGCCGATATCGATATGCAGGGTGCAGGCGCGGTCGGGCAGCGGCATGACCGGATGCGCACTGTCGAGCCCCGCCCACGGTTCGCCGTCGAGGAAGGCGGTGGCCTCGCCCTGGCAGCGCCACTCGATGAAACGCCTGCCCCGCTCGCCGGGCTGCACCGCCGGGATACGCACCCGGCACCAGCGCTGATGCCAATCCCCCTTCGGTGGGCCGAACACGCTGCCAGGCTTCAGCGACTTGTAGGCGAGGCGCTGGGCCTGGGCCGGGGAGGCATGCTCGCGTAGCAGACTGGCGACCGGGGCGGCCTCGACCGCCAGATCGGCGCTGCGCACCACCCACGGCGCACGCGCGCGGAAATCGCCAAGGGCCTTGCGCAGGCGGTCGATGGTCAGCTGGGGCAGGGGATTGGTGACGCGGCTCATGGCCGCGGACGCTAGGCACGCGGCGGGCTGCGCCAATACGCTTCAGGATTCCTCATCCAGGCGGTGTCTCACCGTTGATTGAGGCCGCTGCGGCATCATCCAGGTACCAATAGGTCCCGGACTTGGGCAAGAGGCTGGCCGGACAGAATGGATCCGGGCTGTTCCGCCAGGCCACGTGGGTCCACGCTTTGGCCGCACCCAAGCCTAGCACCAGCCGGGCTCGTGCGCGCGAAATGACCGGCAACGACAACGTCAATCGACGCGCAGGCGGCTTGGGCGAGTCGACGACCGCAAAGCAGTCAGATAGTTCGCGTAATCCGTCATGCCGGGGGAACAGGCTGGCGAGATGGCCATCCTCGCCCAGGCCGATCAGGCAGACATCGAGGATGCCGTCCTCCGTCGCGTGCTTGAGTTGGTCCGCATAGTGCTCGGCCGCGCTGTCGAGGTCAGTCTGCTCGGCCGGCATCGCCAATACTGCGGCCGGACGGGGACCGCCGACGTCCCAGGCCGCCAAGGTGGTGGCGTCGTTGCGATCGGCATGACCGATCGGCACAGCACGTTCATCGAGCCACAGCAGACTCAGCCGACTGCGCACAAATGGATCGCAGATCCGGGCCAGGTGCGTCAGTACCGGCCCAGGCGAACGGCCACCGGGTATGGCGAGGGTCGCTCGGCCACGTTCGGCGGCGGCCACATCAAGCAGAGCCAATATCGCCTCGGCGACGGTGGACGGGGAGTACGGAAGCATCATATCGTGGGCACCAGAAGGTCGGCAGTCGCTCGTCAGAGTTTAAGCGTCGCCGACGCGGTCGACCAGGCAACAGCACCGCTCCGGAGCCTAGGCCATGACGCTCGTCTAGATGAGTCATCGTGCCCCAATGAGCACCTTGCCCCTCGGTTCCCATCCTCCACACTGCCCGCCCATCCTGGAGATTCCCGTTTGATCGGACGTCGCCGCAGCCGCATCCCCATCCCGCCTCCCGAACATGCCAATCGTGCGCGTGTAAACGAGAAGATCCGGGCCGTACAGATCCGGTTGATCGATGAAAATGGCGGCCAGGTCGGCGTCATGACGGTTGAAGAGGCGCGCAGCCGCGCCGTCACCGCCGGTTACGATCTCGTCGAAGTCGCCGCCGACGCCAAGCCGCCGGTGTGTCGCATCATGGACTACGGCAAATACCTCTTCGAATTGCAGAAGAAGGAACGCCAGGCCAAGTCCAACGCCCACAAGACGGATACCAAAGAGGTACGTCTGCGCCCGGGTACCGGCCAGGGCGACCTGGACATCAAGGTCAAGCACGCTCGCGCCTTCCTCGAAGAAGGCCACAAGGTCGCCATCCTGCTGCAGTTCCGCGGTCGCGAGCTGTCGCACCGTGAACTCGGCATCGAGATGATCCGCCGCTTCGCCTTCGCCTTGGATGATCTGGGCAAGATCGAGCAGGAGCCCCGCCTCGAAGGCAAGCGCATGCACGCGCTGATCGCCCCGTCGTCGGCCCCCAAGAAGCCCTGAACCGGTCAACGGCATGGAGCCGCTGCGCTGGCAATTGGCCGGACACATCCAGATCGCCATGAGCCTTGCCGGCCATGGCGATTTGCGTTTGGCAACGGCCCGTACCGCCTGGTGCCGTTTGTACGGGATCCCGGAACCAGCCGTCATACAGCAGGTCCACGGCTCGGTCATCCACGCAGTTACCGGGACCGGTTCGTCGGGTGACGGGCTGGTCAGTTCTGGCACAGCCTGCGCCGTATTCGGATCGGACTGCCCGCCGCTGGCCATTGCCACCCGCGATGCCCTGGGGGTTGCGCACTGTGGCTGGCGCGGCACCGCGGCCGGCATCGTGCCGACTCTGGTCGAACGGCTGCGTGCGCTATCCACTGATCCGCCAACGGCGTGGCAGGCGCTGATCGGTCCCGGGGTGCATCCGGACGATTTTGAGGTCGATGCTCCGGTCCTGCAGGCCCGAACCTGGCCGCGACAGGCGGTGCTGCCCGGCCGACCCGGACGGGTCTGGCTCGATCTGCCCGCTGCCATTGCCAGCGACTGCGCTGCGTGCGGGATCGGCATGGTCGCACGCACCCGGATCACCACCTCGCGCGACCCTCGCCTGCGCAGCCATCGACGGGACGGTCCAGGTTTTCCCCAGATGTTGGTCGCCTGGAGGGGCACATGCGTTGGGTGATCTCGTCCTGCGCCTTCCTGGTGCCCATCCTGCTGGCGATAGGGATCGTCGGGTACCTGACCAGCACCAGCGACGGGCGCGAGGCGGCCATCGGGCGCGCGGCGATCGATGAATTGCGTAGTTTCGTCACCAGCCGGGACGAATTGCTGACCCGTTATGCGCTGCCCTCAGGCCGTCCGGAGACCACCGTGATCCCCCACCTCGCCCTGGAGCGCTTCGACCTGCGCGGGGTCGACGCCCAGGGCAATCCCTGGTATCGTCTCGCCGAGACGTCCGGACTCAGTGCCGGGGTGCTGCATCGCCAGACACCAACAAGCCCGATCCAGGTCGTCGGCGGTCAGAAACCGACCGGGCTGATCCCGCTCAGTCGTCGCTGGACTTATTGGGAAGTGGTCCCAGCAGAACGCCCAGCTAAACGTCCTTGAACGCCGGTACTGTCCGCCATGCTGCCGCCCTCCCGCCGGAGGCCCGGCGCGGACTAGCCTCAGCGACTGTACAACCAGCGAGTACCCATGGCCCTGAACCTCCTCAAGACGCGCAACTTCGGCATCGTCGCCCATATCGACTCGGGCAAGACGACGGTTTCAGAGCGCATCCTCTACTACACCGGCAAGAAGCACAAAATTGGTGAGGTCCACGAAGGTGCCTCGACCACGGACTGGATGAAGGAAGAGGCCGAGCGCGGCATCACCATCACCGCCGCGGCCGTGTTCTGCAATTGGAAGGACATCTACATCAACCTGATCGACACGCCGGGACACGTCGATTTCACCGCCGAGGTGGAACGCTCGTGCCGCGTACTCGACGGCGCCGTGGTCGTGTTCTGCTCGGTCGGTGGCGTCCAGGCTCAGTCCGAGACGGTGTGGCGCCAGGCCAACAAGTACAAGGTCCCGCGCCTCGTGTTCGTCAACAAGATGGACCGCATGGGCGCCAACTTCGAACGCGTCGTCGACCAGGTGAGAGAGCGCCTCGGAGCCAACCCCTGCCCGATTCAGATGCCGGTCGGTTCGGCCGAAGACTTCAAGGGCATCGTCGATCTCATCGCGATGAAGTTCTACACCTTCGAAGGTGAGAATGGCGAAGATCAGATCGAGCACGACATCCCCGCCGAACACCTCGAAGAGGCGAAGAAGAAGCGCGATCGCATGATCGAGACGGTCGCTGGCGAGAGCGACGGGCTGATGGAGAAATACCTCGAAAACGGCACCTTGAACAACGCCGAGATCATCGAAGGCCTGAAGCACGGCTGCATGCACTTCAAGCTGCAGCCCATGCTGCTCGGTTCGGCGCTCAAGAACAAGGGTGTGCAGATGCTGCTCGACGCGGTGGTGGCTTACCTGCCCAACCCGATCGAGTCGCACAACATGACCCAGTACGAGATGGACGACCTGACCAAGTCGAACCCGGTCGAGACCAAGCCCGATCCGAAGGCCCCGTTACGCGCCATGGTCTTCAAGATCATGAACATGCCGCAGCTCGGCGACGTCTCGTTCGTCCGCGTCTACCAGGGTCAGATCAACGAAGGCGACCAACTGCTGTGCATGCCCTCGGGCAAGCCAGAACGCGCCAGCCGCATGGTCAAGCTGGTTGGTGCCGCTCCGTACAAAATCAGCGACAGCCCGGCCGGTGACATCTGCGCCCTGGTCGGCTTGAAGAACACTCTGACCGGCGACACCCTGGTTTCGCCCAGCGACACCAAGCCGATGCTGCTCGAAGGTATCACCTTCGCCAAGCCGGTGATCACCATGGCGATCGAGCCCAAGTCGAACGCCGACAAGGAAAAGCTGGCCTACGCCCTGGCCCGCCTCGAACGCGAAGATCCGACCTTCAAGAAGTGGACCGATCCCGAGACCAGCCAGCTGATCATCGCGGGCATGGGCGAACTACATCTCGAAGTGCTGTCGCACCGCATTCGTGACGAATACAAGGTCGACGCCATCGTCGGCAAGCCCAAGGTCAGCTACCGCGAGACGATCACCAAGTCGATCGAAATCCGCGGCAAGCACGTCAAGCAGTCGGGTGGCCGCGGCCAGTACGGCGATTGCACCCTGGAGATCCGTCCGCTTACCGCTGAAGAGATCGCGGCCGGCCACGAAATCATCTTCGAGGACGGCATCCGCGGCGGCACGATTCCCAAGGAATACCGTGGACCGATCGAGGAAGGCGTCCGCTCGTCGCTGCAGCGTGGCTACATCTCGGGGTTCCCGACGATCAACGTGCACATCAAGCTGATCGACGGTTCGTACCACGACGTCGACTCCAGCCAGGAAGCGTTCATCGCTGCCGGCTCGCTGGCGATCCGCGAAGCCTTCCCCAAGCTCGGCTGTGTCGTGCTTGAGCCGTGGATGAAGGTCGAAGTCGAGACGCCCGACCAGTTCACCGGCACCGTCATGGGCAGCCTGCAGTCCAAGCGTGCGATGATCACCGAGACGCTGGATCGCGGCGTGAACAAGATCATCTGCTGCGAAGTGCCCCTCGAGGGCATGTTCGGCTATACCACCGACCTGCGCTCGATGAGCCAGGGTCGCGCCAGCTACTCGATGGAACCGGCAAATTACAAGCAGGTCCCGGCCGCGCTGGTTGCCGCGATCTCCAAGAAGGCTTGATTCCCATCCGGATGATCCGGATCTGATGCAGCCAAGAACAACACCTCGGGCCATGCCCGAGGTGTTGTTGTTTCAAGACGAAGAGGAACGACGTACCCAGCCACGACGCCCGACAATTCAGGCGACGATGTCGAGGCGCTGCTGCTGGTAGCCCTGGCTCTGCTGGGCAGCCTGCTGGCGCTCTGGCTGTCGGCGTTCATCGACCTGTTGCTGTTGACGGGTGGCGCTGGTCGGAGCACCCTCCGAATCGGCCAAGGCGCGGGCCTGGGGCGAGATCTGGGCGGTGTCAGGCTTCGACGACGCCGAAGAACCGGATGCGACGCGACGTTGCTCAGCCTGCTCCTCAACTCGGCGTGGATCCTGCGGTGGGACCACCGTCTGGCTGGCGAGTTGCGTCTTATTCGCGGCACTGCTGGCGCCACTGCTGGCGCCACTGCTGGCGCCACTGCTTATGGCGGCACTGCTTATGGCGGCACTGCTTATGGCGGCTGGTGATTGCATGGCTGGCCCTCGCTCGTGTCGGCGATGATATCGTCTTTGGACCGCAGCGTTAAGGAAAAAAGACTGCGCGTCGACAGTGATCTAAACCGATATCCAGTCAGGGGCTGGCGAGTTCTCGCTGCCATGTCAGCAGGAACGTGGAACCGCCCGGTCCGGTATCCTCAAGCCCGAGATCGCCACCCTGACGTAGTTGACAACGCTTGGCGACTGTCGCGCCCAACCCAAGCCCACGGGTCTTGCCGGTTACAAACGGCTCGAACAAGGTGTCGCGGACTTGAGCCGACACACCTCGGCCGGTGTCGCGGACAGCGATCCGTCCATCAGCGATCTCGATACGGACGGCTCCACCGGGACTACAGGCCTGGATGGCATTCCGCACGACGTTCAGGAGGGATTGGCGACTCAACTCGCTGTCGCCTCGCGCCGTGCCTGTGCCGTGCCACGAAAGCGTAACCGCGGCACCCTCGGCGTCCGGACGGGACAGATCGCAGATGGTGCGGGCGACCGAACCGAGATCCAAGGGCCGGTCCTCGGCTGGACGTTCGCGGCAGTAGTACAGCAGGTCAGTGACCAGATTGCCCAGGCGCTGGACCTCGCCGAGGATGGTGTCCACCAACTCGACGTCGCGCGGGTCATCCAACGCTTCACGCAACAATTCGGCATTGGCGCTGATGCCAGCGAGCGGATTACGGATCTCATGCGTGACGGTCGCTGCCATGCGGCCGAGTTCCGCCATCGGCTTGAGCTGGGCGACTTCGGCGCGCAGGCGACGACGCTCGGTCAGCGGCTGGCTGGAATCGGCCGTGACGACGATGGGATGTGGGCCGCTGTCGCTCATGACGAGACCTCGGAACCGTCGACGCCGAGTTCCTTTAACTTGTTGTACAGCGTGGTCCGGTTGATGCCCAGACGCTCCGCCGCCTTGGATTTCTGTCCTCCCGATTCCGCCAGGGCGGCGCGGATCAGCATTGCTTCGACCGTGGCGAGGTCGCGCAGCTCGGGAGGCAGGATGATGCTACCTACCGGCGGTCCGGGATCCGGAGTGCGGGGTGCGGGTTCCGCATGGGCGGCGCGCAGCCCAGCGGCCTGATCGCGCACCGGGATCACGACCTGCTCGTCCATCGGCAGGTCGTCAGGCTGAATGGCATCAGCCTCGGCGCAGATCACCGCCCGTTCGATCGCATTGGCGAGTTCCCGGACGTTGCCCGGCCAGTCGTAGGCGCGCATCGCTGCACGGGAGGCTTCGCTGAGCGTGGCCTGCGGTCGGCCCAGCTCCGGCCCGAGCCGGGCCATCAGATGGTCAGCCAATGGTAGGATATCTTCACGACGTTCGCGCAGCGGAGGCACCGGGATCGGCACGACCTTCAGACGGAAATAGAGATCCTGGCGGAAGCGGCCGGCGGCCACTTCTGACCGCAGATCGCGGTTGGTCGCAGCGACCACTCGGACATCGACGTCGACATCGACGAGTCCACCGACCCGGCGGAAGCGACGCTCTTGCAGAGCGCGCAGCAACTTGGTCTGCAGGGCGAGCGGCATCTCACCAACTTCATCGAGGAACAAGGTGCCACCGCTAGCGACTTCGAAGAGGCCCGACTTGCCCTTGCTGTCGGCCCCGGTGAAGGCCCCCTTCTCGTAGCCGAATAACTCAGCCTCGAGGAGATGCTCGGACAGGGCCGCGCAGTTGATCGCGACGAAAGCTTTGTCCGCGCGGGCGCTGCGCTCGTGGATGGCCTTGGCGACCAACTCCTTACCGACACCGCTTTCGCCTTGGATCAGCACGGTGGTGGCCGGGACGGCGGCTACCCGTTTGACCAGGGATAGCACCCGTTTCATTGCCGTGCTCTGGGCAATCATGCGGCTGCGGCCATCGGCCTTGCCGGTCAGGCGTTTGACCTGGCGACCAAGTGACTGCTTCTCCAGCAGATTGCGCACCGTGGTGCGCAGACGCTCAAGTGGGAAGGGCTTCTCCAGGAAGTCGGCCACGCCAACCTTGAGGGCCTCGACGGCCAGGTCGACCGATCCGTGGCCGGTCAACAGCACAACCGGCAGGTCAGGGTCGATGCCCTTCAGTTTGGCGACCAGGGTCAGGCCATCGCCGTCGGGCAGACGTTGGTCAAGAATGCACAGGTCCGGGTAGGATTCGCGGGCCAGATCCAAGGCCTGGGCGCAGGTCTCCGCTTCGCGGACTTCAATGTCAGCGAACGCCCGACGAACCGCCAACCGGATGGCTGGCTCGTCATCGACGACCAGGATGGTCTGGGACACGTCTAACCCAGGATCTTGGAGAGCTTTTCCTTGAATCGCTCAGCGGTAAAGGGCTTGGCGAGGTAATTATTCGCGCCGGCCAGGACCGCTTCCTTGACCTTGTCGGCCGAGCCCTCGGTGGTGATCATGATGATCGGAACCTTCTTCTCGGGATCCAGCTTACGCATCTCACGGACCATCGTGAGGCCATCCATGTTGGGCATGTTCCAATCGGAGAGGACGAGATCGACACCACCTACGGCGAACTTATCGAGTCCCTCCTTGCCATCGCCGGCCTCGATCACGGTTACGTCATAACCGCAGTCCTTGAGATTCTTCATGACGATCTTGCGCATCATCGCGCTGTCATCGACGATCAGTACGGTCTTGGGCATGCGGTCCTCGCTTGAAGGAAGGTGTAGCCCGCGGGGAGTCGCCGTGCAAGGCTGGGCTGCCCAGGACGGGTCATGGCAAACGGGCCGGATCGGCGCCAGGGCCGGGTGGTACCTGTCCTGGCAGTCCCTGGGGAGGGGTTGCCAGGGCGAAGCGTTCCCAGTGCCAGGTCGGCTGCCGCTCGCCACTCCACACCACCGCAGGACCGGCGCCATCGATGGAGAGTCCCCGCACCTCGGTCGCCTCACTAGCCCGGGCATTTAGGCCGACGCCTGGTGCGCTGATCGTGAGATCTGCGGCGGTAAGCGCAGCGTGGTCCAGGCTAAGGCCAGGAGACGCAGCAGCGACGATACGAACGCCATCGACGTGCAGGCTACCATTGCGTACGGCGACAACCCCGCGGATGACCAGGCGTTGCAGGCGGACATCCGCGCGGTCGACCTCGAGTCCTCCATCGAGCTGCGAGGCGGAAACTGACAGAGAACCGCGATCACGCACCACAATCCGCTCAGAAACGCGGATCCGCTCGGCGGTTACCACGCCACCACCGATGGTCATGCCGCCCCGTACTTCGACGGCAGTCAGATGCAGATCACAGCCACCGATCGTCTCGATGCCTCCGTTCAACACTATCCCTTCGAGATGCGCATCAATCAGACCGGGATCACAGATCAGAGCTGGTCCACCGGATGCGCGGATCTCCACGCCACCCCCGGAGGCCCGCAGGCGCAGCCCGCGGTGGGATGTGCCCAGCCGGAGCGGGCCGGAGTAGATGCCCGGGGCAAGCAGGATGACCCTGCCCGGCTCCGGAGCGGCAGCATACGCTGCAAGTGCAGCCGGAAGACCGGCTGGCTCGATCGGTGCGCCACCAGATGTGCTGAGTAACCAACCGACCGCAGCCATGGTCACTAGAACGACCACCCCTGCCGTGATCACCAGCGGCGTCAGCAGCCCGCGCCGCGCCGGCACGAAGGCCGGTATTGGCTCGGCCAACGGCGTGGGGACGCTGAGAAGCGGGCGGGAAGGGGCTGGCTGGACCGTAACGGTTGGCACCTGGGCCGTTGGCATCGCTGCCGGCGCGACGGCAGCCGAGCCGGTGGCCGGCACTAGCGGACGCAGGGCTGCGACCACCTCGTCCCAGGAGCCGATGCGCTGGGCCCGCCGCTTCTCCAGCATGCGGCCGAGCAGCGACACCAATCGCTCGTCGATCTTGGCCGTGCGCAACAGTTGCAGATCGGCCGTCTCGGTCACCTGCTTATACATGATGACAGCCGAGCTCTTGCCGCTGTACAGGGTCTGGCCGAGCAGGGCGTGGAAGATGGTCGCGCCTAGCCCATAGATGTCGGCGCGCTGGTCGACGTCATGTTCGCCACTGGCCTGCTCGGGACTCATGTAGTGTGGCGTGCCCAGAGCCAACCCGGTGCCGGTGAGGCCGCCATGCGACAGGTCGGCATCGCCGGTGTCAGGACCCAACCTAGCCAGGCCGAAGTCGCAGAGCTTGGAGCAGAATGGCTCAGCGACACCGGGACGAGGCGGTCCCAGCAGGATATTGGCTGGCTTGACGTCCCGGTGCAGCACGCCGTGACCCCAGGCATGCGCCAAGGCCTCGGATATCTGCAGTAGCAAATGGATGGCGTGCGCCGGATCAAGCTTACCTTTCTCGATCAACCACGACTTGAGGCTGGGACCATCAACCAGTTCCATGAGGATGTAGCGAGTACCCAGGCTTTCGCCGGCCCCATGCACCCCAACAATGTAGGGATGGGACAAACGCTGCATCGCCCTGGCTTCCCGCAGGAAGCGGCGCACGTATTCCTCGCTGCGGGCCAGCTTGGCTGACAGCAGTTTGACCGCTGAGATACGGCCATCGGGATGGACGGCGCGGAAGACATCGCCCATGCCGCCACTGCCCAGGCGCCCCTGGATGACGAAGCCGTCGATTTCCAAGGCACGAACCGATGACGAGCTGACCGAGCGACGCAGGTCACGGGCGTCACCATCACTGAGAAAGCCCAGGTCCTGCAGCAGGAAATAGACGCCATGATCGATCCCGCGGTCAGCCAGCGACTTCTGCTCGGCCTTGGCGCGATCGATCTGATCTTGTGAAACATAGCCGCGCGAGAGCGCTAGCTGAACGAGGCGGTCATCCTCCATTCCCTAGGTGTACACCGGCCGGGCCGGGTGCCAAGGACTGTCCGTACGGACGATGCTCCAACGACGGGTTGCCGCTGCCGGACAACCACCTAGCTTCCCAGCCCATGAGCGCACAGCAGCCGGCCGCCAACAGCCCCGAGAACGCCCAAGCCCCCGCCGAGTGGAAGCCTGAGCCGCGCACGTGGACCTGGAAGGACCTCTTCACCGCCCCTATGCTGGCGTTCAAGCCGAAGTGCATGGCGGTATCGGCTGCGACACTGCTGGTCCTGGGGCTGTGGACCCACCTCTTCGGGGTCATCGCTCCCGACCTCGGCTCATGGATCTGGCCTGTATCGATCGGCTTCCTGGTCGCCGGCCTGATCATCTTCGGGCTTGGCGCCACCCTGGTCGCCGTGTTCATGAAGGCAGACCTGCTCGATGACGAGTTCCTCTCCTTCAGCGAGGCGCTTGGACAGTTCAAGGGACGGATCCTGGCTGCCATCCTGGTGCCGGTGTTCCTGGCTGTGCTGGTCGCCGCCGTTCATGGCCTGCTGATCTGGTTCCCGCTGTTCGTCGGCTCGATCCCCTACGCTGGTGGCCTGGTCTACGCGCTGCTCTACCCGCTCGGATTCTTCGCCGCTATCTTCGCCCTGCTGCTGAGCATCGCCGTGCTGTTTGGTATGTTCGTGTTCCCGGCCATCGTCGCGGTCCGCCGCCACGGCTGGTTCGACAACGTCGTCGACACCATCGAAGCGGTCGGCACCCGCCCGCATATCCTGGTGGCCAGCTTGGCCCTGACCGGCGTCTTCATCTGGTTCGCTTATGGCCTGTGCCAAACGGCCGGAAGCTACCTGCGCTTCTCAGCTGTGAACCAGCCGGTGTGGGGATCCGAGTCCGGCCGTTCCGATCCGGCGCGGGTCGAGGACCGCGCCCAGGAGCTCTCGGTGCGGGCGCTGTCGTGGGTGGATCCGGTCGCCATGGGCAAGGTCATGCTGCAGCAGCAGACTCGGAGCTACTCGTTTGGCGGCGGCTATGAATACAGCCGCACCGAGACAGACGGTTTCTACCGTTGGGGTTCGGGCCTGATCGCCGGCTGCTGGCAGGTGCTGGTTGGCGCCCTGATTCTCGGCTACTGCCTGAACTTGTTCATCGGCGGCGGCATGCTGACCTACCTGGTCGTCCGCGAAGACGATTACTGGGATGACGAAGATCTCGAAGACCTCGACAAGCTGGCAAAGGAGCTGGAAGACGAAGCAAAACGCGAAGAGGCAGGTCAGCCTGCGCCTGCGCCAGCTCCGGCTCCTGCAGCCGAAGTCAAACCGGCAGACGGCACCCTGCCGACCCAGATCGTCCCGCCGAAGGAATGATAGGGGTAGGGACGGTCCTTTCGGGCCGCCCCTCCCTCCGAACCGTACTGGCGGATTGCCCGCATACGGCTCTCCGGTTGTCGTGTTGTCCTCAACAGGGCTGAAGGAACCGGCGGTGGGCCTCTCCGAGCGAGAAGAGTCCTAGGCCGGCGAAGAAGGCCTTTGGCCATCGATTTTGGCCCCGGCCGCCAGGCCGCCCGAAGAGTCCGTTCGCAGAACACCTTGTCGTGCAGCCATACCATCGTCCTCCGTCTGGACCCCCTTTGCGGACTGTGTGCGCGAATGGATCCCCCGCCAACGCGACGATGGTCAGGTATTGCACACCGGCATCAGGATGTCCTTGGCCGCCTGCACTAGGTCGCCGCATGCGTAGGGCTTCTCGAAGGTCCTAACTACCCCACTATGATATTGGGCGATCTTGAGGAATACCTCGGCACTCAGTGCAGAGCCACCACCAGACACCGCGATAATCTTGATGGCGCTGTGTTTGCGGGGAAGTTCTTTGATCAGTTCCAGGCCATCCATGTCGGGCATGAATAAGTCGGTGATGATCAGGTCGAATGGCCTGCTGTTCAACAGCGCCATCGCCGCCTTGCCATTGTCGGCGACTTCAACGTCGAAACCGTCGGCCTCGAAATGGATGCGCAGCAGTTCGGCAATGGCTGGATCGTCATCGACCAGCAGGATGCGGTGGGACTTCACAGTGGCTCCTTGGACGACGCCATTCCATGCATGATGGATTGTGATATCTCCCTCGCCAGTTCGAAATAGGAGAATGGAGCGGTGAGGATGAACGACGCGTCGGCAGCCTTGAGGCTGGCCCAGTCTGACTCTGTCAGGACCGGTGCCATCACGCCGATCGGGATGGTCCGTTGCAATGCGCGGAGTTTCTCGCAGACCTGAAGACCACTCAGCTCTGTCATGGCGAACTCGCTGAGAACCAGATCATAGTTGCGTGTGAGATCGGCTAGTGCTGCCAAGGCCAGCGCCGGCTGCGCATAGGCATCGACGATGTAGCCCATCTGCGTCAGCATGTCCTGCGTCAGTAACCGCAATGACGCCGTTTCGGCGATCAACAGAACGCGTCCGGCGGCCATGGGTGTGGCGGGTTGCCGATCGCTTGGGATGCGAGTCTCGGCCGTGACCGTCGGCAAGTAGACGGTGAAGACAGTGCCGGTGCCGACCTGCGAATCGACAGTGATGGCCCCGCGATGGCCGGTAAGGATTCCATGGACGACGGACAAGCCGAGTCCGGTGCCCTGCGCGCCTTTGGTGGAGAAAAACGGTTCAAAAATCCGTGCCTGGATATGGGCGGGGATGCCCGTGCCGCTGTCCTGCACCTGGATCCGACAATAGTGCTCGTCGCGCAGGGCGGCATGTGGTCGCGGCTGCCCTAGAGCGAACGAGCAGGCATCCAGCAAGACCGCGAGGCGTCCGCCGTCAGGCATGGCCTGGATGGCATTGACGCAGAGATTGGTCAGCACTTGGTGCATCTGCGAGGAGTCACCCAGGATGAGATATTTCTGCTCCGTCCCGCTCACCTGATAGGCGATATTGCGGGGACGTCCGACCTGCATCAACGCACCAACCTCCTCGACCAATTGACCGAGATCACAAAGCGTCTGGGTCTGCACGCCACGCCGGCTGAAGCTGAGGATCTGCTTGACCAGGTCTTGGGCACGATCGCCCGCGGCGATGACCTGTCCCAATGCCTTGACCGTGCGCACATCCGTGGCGTTCCATTGCATGGCCAGATTGGTGTAGCCCAGGATCGCGGTCAGAATGTTGTTGAAGTCATGCGCAATGCCGCCCGCCAAAACACCTAAAGATTCCATCTTCATCGCCTGAAAGAGCTGCGCCTCCAGCTGCTTCTTCACCTCGGCCGCCTGCATCTGCTCGGTGATGTCCTGGAAGATACCGGTCAGTTTAGCTGGGCGACCTTCGTGCAGCGTCACTTTGCAGGTGGTACGCACGTCGATCCTGCGGCCCTTGATGGTCAGGGCTTCCAACACCAGATCATAGCCTTCACCGAGTTCCATTGCAGCTTGCAACGCCAGGGAGATGATTCGCCTGGATTCAGGCAGGAAATAACCGACGGCGGCATCCACAGTCGGATTGAATTCCGCCTGCGAGGTGTCATGGATGCGATAGGTCTCGGCGGTCCAGAACAGGTCATTGGTGGCAAGATCGAGTTCCCAGCCTCCCACCTGCGCGGTGGATTGCGAATCCTCGAGCAAGAGCGTGTTGCGGCGCAGCCCCTCCTCGGCCAGCCGTCGATCGGTAACATTGACGTGCATGACCACCACCCCGGCGAGGCGCTCCTGATGCAGACGGGTGGCCATCAGCCGGAACCAGCGCTTCGTGTCTGGCGAGTGGCAGGGGTATTCGATGGAGAAATCACGCTGCGATCCACTCAGTACGGCGCGCAGCCCATCAGCGACCTGTCGCGCCTCCTGAGAACAGTCACCGGCCGCCGAATCGCACACCTTGAGGTAGTTGCGTCCGACACAGAAATCCGTGCTCTGCAAGGCGTTGGCTGAGGCAAAATACCGCCAGCTGCTGTTCACCGCCATAATGACGCCATGCGGATCGAGCAGGGCGATATGCGCCGGCAGGGCATCGAGGATGGCGGTTTGGTGCTCTGCCAATTCGCGTAGCGCCGCATCAGCCTTTTGGCGCGTGCTGATATCGTGCAGCATCACCAGGTGCAAACCGTCCGCCGATCCCGCCAAGGCCTCGGCTCCGACCAGGGCTACAACCTGCGAACCATCCTTGCAGCGGATGGTGAGTTCCATCGGCTCAAAGGTGGTGCCGTTGCGCGCGGCCGTATCCAGATGCTGCTGCCAGGTCTTGTCCACCCACCGGCGGTAGTCCGGATCGGGATAGGCTCTAGACCACCAGTCGGCCAGGGTTGGGATGTCCTCCAAGGTATAGCCGAATGTCTGAATGAAGGCCGCATTCAACCGCAGGATACGTTGCGACGCATCATTGAGCGCGAAGGGCACAGGTGCGACATCAAACAACGTGCGATATCTCTGTTCAATCGCCGTCAATTCTTGATGTAGCGACGAGCGTTCGGCGACATCTCGGGTCTGTCTCTGGACCAGGCGCTGGCCTGCGACTTCGAAGCAGTTAAAGGTGATCTCGACGGGAAAGACGGTGCCGTCCTTGCGGCGTTGATGTGCTTCGAGGGTGAAGCGCTGATCGGTGGTGAGGCGGCTCCACGTTGCCTGGGCGGTGGCGAAGTCGACATCCTGCTCGATGTCGAAGACGGTCATGGCCAGAAGTTCGTCCCGCGTGTACCCGAGACTGGCGCAGGCTTGGCGGTTGACCTCGACGAAGCGTCCGGCGGAATCATGAACGAATACAGCATCGGCGAGGTGATCGGAGTAGCTGCGATAGCGCTCGGCGTTCTGGCGCAGAATCTCGTTTTCGCGTTCCAGTTGCTGCTGGCGCAACCGCAGCTCGTCCAATTGCTGCGCCAGGTCGTCGCGGCCCGCTGGTGCGTCTCGTGATGGCCCATCGAAAAGAGGAGGACGCTCGCTGCTCACGGCTGGGCGCCCGCTGGCGGACATACCGCAGGCAGCGCCACGACACCTCGGTCGGACGCCGCAGTCCTACAGCCTGGATCGCGGTGGCGATACCGGCTGAGGGGATGATTTACCAGCAGACGTCCGTGTCGAATCCGGGTCGCAAACCGATCGGGCCAGACGTCTCGAGACCGCATGCAGGAATCCCAAAGGCGTTGGCTAGGCGGAGACCCGGAGACAAGTCCCCGCAGCATCAGAGTAAAAACTACCCCCCTCGTTCGTGTAAGGCAAGATGCAACTCGATACACTCTCCGGTCGGTACAGGGGCTTGTACCCCACACGTGCCGTGCGCTGATGGGCGCACGGAGCGCGGCCAGTTTCGCCGGGGCTTTTTCGTTTTATGCACTCCCGGGCCACCAAACTGGCCGCGCTCCGTTGCTTAGCGTTGGAAGCGTTTCGCCAGCTCTGGCCAGCTCAGGTCGAGGGTGGTCGGCCGGCCATGCGGACAGTGCTCGAGACCTTCCAGGGTGAACAGCATGCGCACCAGTTCAGCCTGCTGGGCATGATCAAGTCGTTGACCGGCCTTGACCGCGGCATGGCAGGCAGCGCTGTGGCGGATACGCTCGCTCAGACGCTCAACCGCGACCGCACCGTCGCCGGCCAGATCAGCGAGGAAGCGCGCCCAGTTGCAGCGCGAGAGTGCGGTCGGGTGGGCGCGGATCGCCACCGATGACGGCCCGAACCGCTCGGCTTCGATGCCATGCTTGCCCAGTTCGGGCAACAGGGACGACACGCTGCCGATCTCGGCCGCGGTCAGCTGGACCACGATGGGCACCGCTAATTGCTGAATGCCGGAATGGGCGAGATCGCCGACCGAGGCATCCAACGCCTGCCACAGCGCCTTCTCATGCAGGGCATGCTGGTCGACCACGCGAAGACCCTGTTCGGTCTCGATGACCAGGAACATGTCGTTGACCTGCCAGAAGCGGCGGATGGTCGAAGGGAGCGCAGCTGGCTGTCCGGACGGACGAACCTCCGCCCGGGCTGCCGATCGATCGTAGGACACCTCGGCAGCAGCAACTCTGTTCTCGATGACCGAATGACGGACAGATGGCACATCAAGCGGACGAGGCGCTGGTTGCTCTGGCGGCGGCAGTTGCGGCATGAACCGCTCCTGCACCACGACCATTGGCGGAGGTGGAGCCAAAGGCGGCTTCACTACGGTGCGCGACAGGATGGGCGACACCGGCAGTCTGGCGCGATCCTCGGCGCTGAGCAGGCGGAAACCGCCTTGGTGCTCGGTCAAGGCCGCCTGCAGCGCCTTGCTGATCAGAGCAAAGACCTCGCCATCGCGGCGGAAGCGGACCTCGTGCTTAGTCGGATGTACGTTGACGTCGACCGCTGCCGGATCGACGTCCAGGTGCAGGAATACCGTGCCGTGCAGACGCGGTTCCAAAAAGCCCTTGAAGCCGTCGCGCACTGCCGCCAACAGTAACTTGTCGCGCACGAACCGCCCGTTCAGGAAGACATACTGCCGCTTGCTGGTTGGCTTGGCATGCCGGGGATGGGCAGCGAATCCGGTGACCTCCATGCCTGGATCGCCGGCGACGACGGCGCACAGATCGCCTGCTAATTCAGCGCCAAATAAGGCACGGATGCGTCCGTCGAGCTCCTCCTGCGGCGGCAGATCAAGGTCGGTGCGGCCATCGGCCTCTAGGCGGAAAGCGACGTGCGGATGCGAGAGGGCGAAGCGCGTCACCTGCTCGGCAATGTGCCCGGTCTCGCTCGCCTCACTCTTGAGGAACTTCAGGCGGGCGGGGACGTTCCAGAACAAGTTGCGCACACTGATGCGGGTGCCCGGAGCCATCGCGCACGGCCCGGCGCTGCGTTCCTCGGCTCCGGCCCACAGGACGCGATGCCCGCCATCGACCTCGTGGGTGCGGCTGGCGATCTCGCACTCGCTGACCGCAGCGATCGACGGCAGGGCCTCGCCGCGGAAGCCAAGCGTCATGACGCGGAACAAATCTTCGGCACTGGTGATCTTCGAGGTCGCATGGCGTCCGAGAGCCATGCGCAGTTGATCTGGACGCATGCCGTGGCCGTCGTCGACCACCTCGACCAGCCGCCGGCCGCCGTCCTCGATCCGCACCGTCACGCGCGTCGCGCCAGCGTCGAGGCTGTTCTCGACCAGTTCTTTCACCACCGCTGCTGGCCGCTCGATGACCTCGCCAGCGGCGATCTGGTTGGCGACCAGATCCGGAAGCAACCGGATCTCGGGAGGAGTCAGATGGCGCACAAGTCCGCCGTGCGCGCCGCCTCGGGGCCGCTCAAGGCTTCAGCGTAATCGGCCCCGGCCTGCCAGCCCCAAGCACGTCCACGGGCTTCGATCCAGGAGGAAAAACCAGGCCGGCTGATCGTCGTTTCCGGTCCGCTGCCAGCCAGCTGGCTGCCATAGCGGCCGACCGCACGCATCTTGCATTGCCAATCGGCCGTGGTCAGCGGCACCAGTAGCGTCGGCGTGCCAGGCAGTTCAGCTTCGACAAACCACAGACGCACATCGGGCGCAGCAGGGGCATCACCCGGGGCTGGCAGCTTGTGGAGCGCTGCTGCCTTGACCGCGGCGCGCACCAGGTCTGCCAAGGCGATGTGGTCGGGATGACGGGCGTGACCGGACAGCGTGACGACCGTGCGAGGCTGGTGCCGACGGATGGCTCCGACGATTGCCGCCCGCTGGACGAGGTCGCCAGCGGCCAGACCGCCATCGGGCAGTCCCAGCTGTTCGCGGGCAACGCCCAAGTCAGTCGCTGCGGCAGCAGCCTCGGCGGCTCGGATCGCCGTCGTGCCACGACTGCCCAGCTCGCCTGCCGTCGCATCAACAATGACGACCGAACGGCCCAGTCGAACATGCGCCGCGATCAGACCGCCGGCATGAATATCGGCGTCGTCGGGATGCGGTGCGATGACCAGGAGATCAGCCATCAGTCGGTGATCTGATCGATGATCGGCTTGAGATAGTCGCGTCCGTGCATCTCGTGCAGGTCGTAGGCCATCAATTCGGACAGCGAACGCTGGTCATCAGCTGGCGTCTGGCGGCGGTAGATGTGGTCGGCGACATTCCACAGCAGAAAGAGCTTAGCGGGTTTGGCCACCTCGGGGCCGAGCCCGACCAGTCGTTCAACTGACGATTGCAGTTCTGGCACAGTGGCGATGCCGCAGGTCGCAGCATCGCGTCGGACCTGGTCGAAACCAAGCTGCTCCCAATCGAGCCCCTGGACCACGGCATAGAGCGATCCCCAGTAGAAGGTCTGGGTGGCCTCCATGATGTAGGGATCGTCATGCGAGCCGTCGAGCACGCCGCACAACTCGGCCATCTCTTCGCCCCACTTGCGCAGCAGCTTGTCGGCGTCCTTGGCAATAAGCAGCTTGACCGTCCCGCTGACGTCCTTGCCCTGGGCCTGCTGGAAGTCGCGCACCGTCTCGGCATCGCGACCCAAGGCGTGGTAGATGCGGTAGATGCGGCGCGGCGTCGTCATTGGCGTGGATCGTGGAGCGCTGTCCGCGTGGGCAAGCGCAGGCCATTGACGGGGGGGTCTAACCGCATACAAACCCTCCCCTCGCAACGATGCGTCATTAGCTCAGTTGGTAGAGCAAGGGATTCTTAATCCCTGGGTCCTAGGTTCAAATCCTAGATGACGCACCACGCACAACCCCTGGCCTGCCCAGGGGTTAGTCGTTTTCAGACGCACGCGGCACAGCTGCTCAGTTCGAGCCCCCAGCAGCGTTCGAGGACGGCTACGACCAGGCCCCACGGCGCCACGGCGTGGAATTGATCGTGGAAGGGGTCCAGCGCCGCGGGTCCACCCGCGGCCAGTAGATCCGTGTAGCGTACGCCGAGTTCGTCCATCGGACATCCACCGGCGGCCAGTCGACAGGCCCAGGCCGCACCGAGGACGGCGCCGCGCGCCAAGAATGGATCCATGGCGAAGCCGCTGCGACGCAGGTCGACACTGCGCCCAGCGAAACGAGGCCGTTCTGGGTCCTCGGCATCTACCCGCAAGGTGTGCGCAAAGCCGAGGATGACATCTGGATCACCATCCAGATGGCGACGGGACAGTTCGAGGCTCACCCGCCCCGCGCGTGGCCCACAGGCCCGACGCGCGGCACGAGTCGCCTCATGCGGAGCGAAATCGCGCATCAGGATAACCCGCTCGGCACTGGCAATGGCGGCGGTCGAAGCGCCGGCGACCACGATGGTCGAAACGCCCTGGGCGGACAGTGCAGGCAGACAATCCGAGAGGGTGCGCCCGCCGTCGAGATCGCGACCGAGCAGACGGCGCATGGCATCCTGCAGCGAGAGGAAGTTCGCGGCTGCGGTGTCCTCGTCGATGAGCAGCAACCGGGCCCCGGCAGCGACCCCCTGCAACACCGCTGCCGCCATGCTGGTCGCACCACTCGCCCGTCTGGTGGTGAAGCACGCTGCTTCGCCCCCGGGCAGGCGGCTAAAGAACGGAGTCAGATTCTGCCGCATGATCGGCCTGCCGTCGTCTGACAGCACCGGCAGGGTCGACGCCAGGGCGACCACCCGTTCCCGCCCGTCACCTGGGGGATGATCCTCACCGCCGGCGGCGATGGCAGAGAGGACGGTGCTCTTGCCATGATAGGGGGCACCCGCGATAGCGGTGACCCCCCTGCTGATGCCCAACCCCCGATAGCGACCCAGCGGGCCAAGATCGATGGATGTCGCCAGGTTGCGGGGGGTGCGCAGCGGCAGGCACGAGGCATCGACGCCGCCCGCCGGATCGCGAGCCAGCATGGCGCCATCAGCGAGGAACGCGACCAAGCCATGCTCGGGAAGGGCGGCGCGCAGGGCCTGTTGGATGCGCAGACTGCGGCGATGCCCGAGCAGTCCCGGTCGCGTCTTTGCGATGCCGCGCGACCAGCGGGCGAGTTGTCCGATTGATCGGGCGAACGATTCGCCATCGATGCACATACCGGCAAAGGGCAGACGGAGTGCGAATCGCAGCACTAGATCTGGACCATACGCGAAGCAGGCGTTGCCGGCGCGCACCGCCTCGCCGGGATCAATGGTACGGGCTGACAGGCCGAAGAGCGGCAGCAGGTCTCGGCGCGCGGCACGCAGCAGCCAATCGGCGATGGCGATGGCATCGCCAGGATTGCGCGGACGGGCCCAGCCCGGCGAGCGGAACACGATGGTCGCCAGGACCTCGCCGCCCTCCTCGCAGGGCGGGCCTTCGCGCTCCTCGATCGCTAGGTCGCAGCGTGGCAACCGCCAGGCCCCGATCACTTCGCGCCAAGCACGCGGGCCCCAGCCGTCGATGCGTGCGACCGTCTCCAGCAGGACAGCCAACGGCCGGATCTCGGCGTCGGATGCGATCGGGGCTATTGGCGTCGGCAGAACAGGCATGGGCGTCTGCTTGTGGCGCCAGAGCGGTCGGCGCAACGGATTCAGGCGCGCCCCGCACGCCACTACGGCAACTGGACACCTTGACCCGCGCCCTAGCCTGCGTGGGCAATGGCTGCCATAGGCTACTTCATCGTTTCCGCCTCCCGTCAAGCGCGCCGGCTGCTGCCTGGCCGCAACTACGTCTTCGGGCGCGAAGATGGCATCGACATCCCGGTCCAGGACGCTCTGGCTTCACGCCGGCACGCGGAACTGCGCTGGACCGAGGGCCAGGGTTGGTCGTTCGCCGATCTCAACAGTCGCAACGGATCGTTCGTCAACAGCCAGCGCATCACCGGTCAGGTGAAGCTGGAGGATGGTTCACAAATCCAGGTTGGCGGCCAGGTCTTCCGTCTGCACATGTTGCCGCCCGGTGGCGACCCCAGTTCGCTGTCAGCGCAGGCGCCTCAGATCAGTGCGCAGGAGACCATGGGGCCCGGATTCTCGTTGAATGACCTGGCCAGCCAAGGTGCCGCCTTCACCGGCGCGATCGTCGAGGGCGGCGTGCTGGAACTGCTGCAGTTTTTCCAGCAGACTGGTAAGAGCGGCCGCCTCGACCTGATCGGCGGGCCGATCGAATCGTCAATCTGGCTGATCTCTGGGGCTCCCAGCCATGCCAAGGTCGGCGCACTCGAGGGTATGGATGCCCTGGCTAAGCTGGCCCAGACTCCGCCGCCCCGATTCGCCTTCCACGCCGACGCCGCGGGCGCCCCCACACGCACTATCAACGGCAGCGGAGCCGGCGTTCTGATGGAGCTGGCTCGCATGTTCGACGAGGCGGGAAAGTAAGCCATGAGCCTGGACCATCCCGCGATCATCGGCCTGGGTTCACCCCTGGTCGACCTGTGCATTCAGGTCGACGATGCCTTCCTGGCCGAACATGTGCCGGGTGCCAAAGGCGGCATGGAACTGGTCTCGGCCGCCGAGATCGGCCGCATGCTCGCCGCCCATGGTGGCATGCCTGCCCAAGCCCCTGGCGGCTCGGCCTGCAACGTACTGGCCGGCTGCGCCAACCTAGGCATCGCCGCTGCATTCATCGGCTGCACCGGAGACGACGATCTCGGTGAATTCATGCGCATGTCGCTGGCGGTCCAGGGCGTCGACGCCCGCCTGGTGGTGCGCGACGCTGCGCCCACCGGACGGGTGCTGGCGATGGTCACGCCGGACGCCCAGCGCACCTTTCGCACCTGCCTCGGCGCCGCGTCGACCCTGTCGGCAGACGAGGTCTCTCCCGAGGCCTTCGCCGGCACCCGCTTCGTCGTCATGGAGGGCTACTCCTGCTACGACCACGGTCTGGTCCGAGCGATCGCCGCAGCAACCCGCGAAGCCGGTTCCGAACTGGTGCTCGATTTCGCCTCGCACGAGGTCGTGCGCGCCAATCAAGCGATGTTCGCCGAGTTGATGGCCGCTGGCCTGGTCGGCGGTGCGATCCTCAACCAGGACGAGGCGGCTGCCTGGAGCCACGGCGACCCGCGGGCAGCACTCGATGACATCGCCCCGATGGTCCGCTTCGCCGCCGTCAAGATCGGCGCCGAGGGCGCCTGGCTGCGCCGCGGCAGCGAGAAGCTCCACACGGCCGGCATCCCGGCCAAGGCGATCGACACTAATGGCGCGGGCGATGCCTGGCTGGCCGGGCTGCTCTGCGCCATGGTTCGTGGCTGTCCGCTCGACGTCTGCGGCGAACTCGCCGCCCGGGCCGGAGCCGCCGCCGTCGAAGTCGTCGGCGCCCAAGTTCCTCGTCACCAGTGGCGGGAGATCCGCGGGAGGCTCGATGCCTGGTCCTAAATTCAATCCGTCCCGCCGTCCCGCTGGCCGTGATGCTCCAACAAAAAATCCTGTGACTGCCAAAGCGCCAATGCCGGCCCAAAGCCCGATGGCCAAAGCCTCGGTGCCGGTGACGGTGCCAGAGCGCAAGTCCAAGGGCCCCAAGGAACCGATCACCCTGGCCCAGTTCTTGAAGGTCGTCCAGGTCGCTGATACCGGCGGCCATGCCAAGGCACTGGTGCGCGAAGGCCGCGCCACGGTCAACGGCGAGGTCGACGACCGCCCGGGCCGCAAGCTGGCCGAGGGCGATATCGTCGCTGTCGACGGGAAGACCTTCACGGTCGACCGTTAAGGCACCTTTAGACGGCCAACCGTCTTCGTCACAGCTTAACCAAACACGAACAGAGTTGGCACCCATGAAGACCTTCATCGTCCTGGTCGTCATCGCCATCATCGTCGGTATCCTGTGGACGCGGACGGGGCCGACTCCTGACGAAGCTCAGCCGACGCCCACGAGTACCCAGGCGGCCCCGCCGGACGCCTTGACCATCCGCATTGCCTATGGCTCAGAGAAACAGGCCTGGCTAGAGGCGGCGACGACCCAGTTCAATGCGCGCAAGGTGCAAGTCGCCGGCAAAGCAATCTACGTGCAGACAGTGGCCAAGGGTTCCGGAGAACTGGTCGAAGACGTGCTCGCGGGCCGCGAGCAGGCTCATCTGATCAGCCCGGCCTCTGCTGCCTTCATCACCTTGGCCAATGCCCAGAGCCGCGCCGCCACCGGCAAGGACCTGGTGTCAAAATCTGAGAGTGTCGTCCTCTCACCGGTGGTCATCGCGATGTGGCAGCCGATGGCCGAAGCCCTGGGTTGGCCACAGACCCGGCTTGGCTGGGCCGATATCCTAACCCTCGCCAAGGACCCGCAGGGCTGGGCGTCCAAAGGTCAGCCGCAATGGGGCCGCTTCCGTTTCGGTCACACCCATCCCGAGTTTTCCAACTCGGGTCTACAGACTCTGCTGGCCGAGGCCTACGCCGGGGCCGGCAAGCGCACCGGCTTGACCGTCGAGGACGTCCAGCAACCGGCCGTTGTGGCATTTGTCACCGGCATTGAGCGGGCCGTCGTCCACTACGGCTCCTCGACCGGATTCTTTGCGAAACGCATGACCGCCGGTGGGCCCGGCTACCTCTCCGCCGCTGTGCTGTATGAAAATCTGGTAATCGAAGCGAACACGGCAACGCCCAAGCCATCTTTCCCAATGGTCGCGATCTATCCCAAGGAAGGCACCTTCTGGAGCGATCATCCGACCGGCATCGTCGAGCGGCCGTGGGTCGGCGCCAATGAACGCCTGGCCTGCGAAGCGTATGTCCGCTTTCTGCTTGAGCGGCCACAGCAAGAGAGCGCCCTGCGCTTCGGCTTCCGCCCTGCTGCCGTCGATGTCGCGGTCGGCGCCCCGATCGACAGCGCGCATGGCGTCGACGCCAAGGAACCGTCCACCACCCTCGAAACGCCTCCGGCCGAAGTCATCTCGGCCGCGATGACCATGTGGCGCTCAGCCAAGAAGCCGGCCCATGTCGCTTTGGTCCTTGATATCAGCGGTTCGATGGAGGAGGACGGCAAGATCGCCGCTGCCCGCGACGGTGCCGCCGAGTTCATCGGTCTGCTCGCCGATGGCGACCGGCTCTCATTGATGACCTTCAATAGCACCCCGCAATGGCTTGGGCAGAACCAGCTGCTGACTGCTATCCGCACTCCTGGGCAGGCGCAGATGCGCAGCTTGATTGCTGGCGGCAAGACCGCGCTCTACGATGCCGTCAGTGCTGCCGTCGCCGCGATGAAGGCCGATCCGGACCAGGATTCGATCAAGGCTGTGATCGTGCTCTCAGACGGCGCCGACACGACCAGCAGCACCAGCCTAGAACAGGTGCTGACTGCGATCGACCCAGGTCCGGAAAGCGGTGGGGCCATCCGTGTGTTCACCATCGCCTATGGCAAAGACGCCGCCGGGGATGTGCTCAAGCGCATCAGTGAGACGACCCAGGCCAAGGCCTACAAGGGCAGCACCGGCGACATCCGCCTAGTATTCCGCGACATCGCCACGTTCTTCTGAAACACCCATGCCTGACGACACCGCCCCCAAGGCCACCTTCCTCGGCAAGGTGGTCATCCTCCTGATCCTGGCTGGCTGCGGCTTCCTGGCCTGGAAACTGCTCTTCGCGAAGCCGCAACCAGCGGCACCGACGGCACCGACGACCTCCACCACTCCCGGATTACCAGCACCGCGCAGCGGAGCTGCTGTGCGCATCTCCGTTGCCTACGGCACCGAGAAGGATCGCTGGATGAAGTGGGCGGTCGAGGAATTCGCCAAAGTGGAACCGAACACCCAGGTCGATCTCCTGGGGAAAGGTTCCCTGGAAGGCGCTCAGGCCCTGCTAGCCGGTGAGCAGCTGAACATCTGGGCTCCGGCCTCGTCGCTCTACAGCGCCAACTTCACGGCCGACTGGCAGGTCAAGTTCAGTAAGGCTCCGTTCGCCCGCAGCGAGACTTTGGCTCTCACGCCGATGGTCTTCGTCTGGTGGACTGAACGCTTCCAGGCCCTCAAGCAGCCGCCCCAAAGTTTCCGCGATGTCGCCAAACTGGTCGCTGAACCCACCGGCTGGGCCGGGCTTGCCGGCAAGCCCGAATGGGGCTTTCTGAAGTTCGGCCATGCCCATCCGAACCAGAGCAACAGCGGCCTAATGGCCCTGGTGCTGATGACCCACGACTACCATCAGGCGAGGACGCTGGGCATGGCCCAAGTCATGGACGCCGGTTTCCAGACCTGGCTGACCACCTTCGAGAAGGGCGTCGCAGGTCTGTCCGGCTCGACCGGTACGCAGATGAAGGAGATGGTGCTCAAGGGACCCTCAGCATTTGACGGTCTGTGCGTCTATGAAAGCGTCGCGATCGACTACCTGCGCAATGCCCAGGGCCGTTGGGGTGATCTGCACATCACCTACCCCTCGCCCAATGCCTGGAGCGATAACCCGGCCTATCTGATCGACGCCCCGTGGAGCAGTACCGAACAGCGGGCGGCTGCCGGCCGTTTCATTGATTTCCTGCTCTCGCCCACTTCGCAGCGCAAGGCGCTGGAACACGGATTCCGCCCAGGTGATCCTGCTGTGCCGATCAAGGAACCCGGCAGCCCCTTCATCGAGCTGGCCAAGTACGGCCTGCGCATCGACCTGCCTCAGGTGGTGGAGACCCCCTCCGGCGAGGTGATCAGCAATCTCCTGGCCGGGTGGCAGCGGGCGGTTGGACGCTGATGACCACAGGCCGGTCACCGATGGTCTTTGACCATCGCCCGGGATGCCGCTAAGACGTCGCCATCCGGAGCCGCCCATGTCCCTTCTCGCCCGCATCGGCAACCTCTTCAAGGGCTTTGCCAGCCTGTTCGTCAGTGGCGTCGAACGACGCAATCCCGAGGCCCTGCTTGAGGTGGAAAAGGAGAATCTGCGCAAGCAGATCGGCCAGTTCAACCAGGGCTTGGCCAGTCATGCCGGCCTGTGCGAGAAGCTGATGGCGCAGGTGCGCAAGCTGGAGATCGAGGAGCGCGACCTGCGCGCCAAGGCCACCGCACATCTCAAAGCGAATAACCGGGCCGCCGCTGGCAATTACGCCCTGCGCCTGCAGACCACCTCGCGCGAGTTGGAAGAGAACCGCCGGCAGCTGGGCGACGCCGAGAAGACTTACAAGGAACTGGTCAAGGCACGCGACGTCTCCATGCAGCAGGCCAAGATGAAGCTCGAACAGCTCAAGAGTTCGATCGATGACATGAAGATGAAGAAGGCGATGGCCGAGCTCAACGAGATGGCCTCGGGCATGATCACCAACATCGGTGGCAGCGGTGACACCCTCAACCGCCTGCAGGAGATGGTCGAGGACGAGCGGAACAAAGCCGCTGGCCGCGCTCGCCTGGCCAAGGACTCGCTCAATACCGATGAATTCAAGATCAAGGAGTCCGAGCAAGAGGCCTTGGCCGACCAGGCCCTCGCCGACTTCGCTGCCAAGGAGGGCTTGGCCGTCGGACCCGCCCCTATGCCGGTCGCCACCGAGGCGAACACCACGGACATGCCGGTGCAGGCCCCGGCGCCCGCCCAGAAGTCGATGGGATGAGGCTGTCGGCTGGCGGCTGCACGCCCGCCGCTGACCAACAGCCCTCGGGCAGCGCAATCTAAGCATGTGGCGCTATCTCAAGGCCGCCTTTTTAGCCCGCCCTGCCATCCCGGGACTTGGCAATGTGCCGGTCAATGTCGTGGTGTTCGCCGGCTTCTGCATCCTCGGCTTCGCCAACCCCGGATTCTGGTTTCTCGGCGCTGGTCTTGAGGTCGGCTATCTGTGGCTGTTGGTCTCCAACGCACGTTTTCGCAACGTCACGGATGCCCTCGCTCGACCGAGCGCTCCGGCAGCCGATGGCATCGAACGTGAACTCGCTCTGATCAACCGGCTGTCGCCGCCAGCGCGCGCCGCGCTCAAGCGGCTCGACAGCGGGTGCGCCCGGGTGCTCGAACTCCAGCAGCAGGCGCACGCCGAAGCCTTCACGTTGGAGGCGAATCGTGACGCCTTGGCCCGCATGCGCTGGACCTATCTCAAGCTGCTGGTCGCCGAGGCGAATCTACAGTCAGGTGAATGGGACGAATCCGAAGACGCGATCCGCGCCCGCATCGCCGTACTCGACCGCGAGATCGCCTCAGCGGTTAACGAGAATGTGCGCGATAGCCAGCGCGCCACTCGCGATATCCTTGCCCGCCGTATCGCCAACCGCGGTGAACGCGCACGCAATCTCGCCGAAATCGCCGCCGATCGCGCCCGTATCGAGGCGCAGATCGAACTGGCGCGCGAGAACGTCGCCATCCAGGGGCAGCCGCTGACCATCGCCAGCGATGTCGAACTGGCCTCGGGACTGCTCGATTTCGGCAGCGCCGCCTCTGACATCGCCGACCTCGAACGCTCCGCTCCGGCTGCCAAGCCGGTGGCACAGTGACTCCCGGACCCCGGACAGCTCCATGACCGATGCCATTGCTCCACGTCAGCCCGCCGCCTCGCCCCGTCAGCCCCGTCCGACCTGGGCCGAGGAGATCGCGCTCGGCTACGAGAGCGGCTCGTGCAGTCAGTTCATCCTGCATGGCAATGTCGCCGATCGATTCCCGGTGCCCAAGGGGACCTCCTCGGAAAGCGGCACGCTGATCGAATATATCGCCTCGGCGCTGCTCGCCCGCTTCGACGTAGTGCTGACGTACGATGTCGGCAACGGCGTGCGGGTGGCCAAGGGCGGCGACGCCTTCGCCGCCTGGCCGCACTGGAAGCAGGACCAGACCCTGCCAAAGCAACCGCGCCAGGCGATCGAATGGCTGACCTATTACGCCCGCTACACGGCCAACCTGGCGCAGCTTGGACAGAAGAGTCCGCAAGTCGCCTTCGTCGTCTCTGGCGCCCAGCTGGTCGCCCCGGCGACCCAAGGCTGGAGCAGTGCAGACATCGCCGCCGTCGCCGTGCTGATGCGCGATTGGGCCAGCGATGGCCTGCTTTCCGGCCACAGCCTAGCGTCCTTCCTGGTCACCGAAGCGCTCGCTGACCTGCACGTGCTGGTCGCGACCAATCCCCGCGCGCGCGTGGTCCAGGTGCCTCTTCCGGATGCCGCCGGGATCGAAGCGGCGCTGCGCGAACTGGTGCGCAAGTGCCCGCTCGCCCTCGCCCCATTCGGCAGCGATCTGGCCCGGCCAGCCCGCGCCCTAGCCGGCGCAACTCTGGCTTCGGTGGACAGTCTGGTGCGCACCCGCCAGCATCGTCAGGAGCCGATCACCGAGCGCGACTTGGGCGATGTGAAAAAGCGCCTGATCGAGGCCGACAGCGGCGGCCTTATCGAATTCATCGAATCGAAGAAGACGCTCGATGATCTCGCCGGCATGGATCGCGTGAAGGCGTGGCTGCGCCAGGACCTCGCCTTGTGGCGCCAGGACGATCTGCAGGCCCTGCCGATGGGGTACCTGATCTGCGGCCCGGTCGGCACCGGCAAAACGTACACAGTTGAATGCCTGGCCGGTGAAGCCGGCGTGCCGGTCGTCAAGCTGAAGAACTTCCGCGACAAGTGGGTGGGCTCGACCGAGGGCAACCTGGAGAAGATCTTCCGCCTGGTCCGCGCGCTCGGGCGCTGTTACGTCTTCGTCGACGAGGCCGACCAGTCGCTGGGCAAGCGCGAATCGGGCGGCAGCGACGGTGGCATCGGCGGGCGGGTCTACGCGATGCTCGCCCAGGAGATGAGCGAGACGAAGAACCGCGGCCGCACGGTGTGGATCCTCGCCAGCAGCCGACCCGATCTGATCGAAGTCGATCTGAAACGCCCAGGACGCGTCGACGTCAAGATCCCCCTGCTGCCGACCGCCAACGCCGACGAGAGCTGGGCGCTGATCCGCTCACTGTGCAAACGCCGCGGCCTCGAACTGCCAGACGCACCGACCGCGGCAACGCGGATGCTCATCCCGATCTGGCTGACGCCGGGCGCCGCCGAAGCTATCGCGGTCAAAGCCTATCGTGTACACCGGGTCGAAAACACCGACGCGCTGACCTCGGTGGAATCCTGCCTAAAGGACTGGCGTCCGCCGGTCCCCAAGCAGACCATGCAATTCCAGATCGACATCGCGATTGCCGAAGCGAGCGACGCCGCTTTCGTCCCGGAGAGCTTCAGATGATTGACGGCCCGGTCGCCCGGTTACCCGGTCGTCCGGCCCTGTGGATTGCTAGCCTGCCGCTACTGCTGATCCCGTGCTGCTGGCTGTATTGGTGGGCGGCTGGCTTGCATCCGGGCATCGAGATCGGCCGTTCCGCGGATGTCGTGCTGCTCGCTGGCAGTGTCGCTGCGGTCTGGGCCGTGCGCACCATCTCGCTGCCGGCCGCCGCGTTTCCCCTGCTGCTGGCCTGTGCCTGGCAGGCAGTGGCCCTGTTGTGGGCCCCGGTTCGCGAACCCGGGACGATCTGGCTGATCGAACGCGCCGCTGCTTGTGCCACCGCCCTTGCCCTCGCTCGATGGGCAGCTCACGGTGATGCCGGTCGCCTGATCGCCGCTGCCGGACTGGCAGGCACCGGCATCCTGGCGATGACCGCCCTGACCCAATATCATGAAGTCGGCGAGATCCTGCGCATCCACCGCGAAGCGCCCTTCGGCAACGTCAACTTCGCGGTCGGGGCTGCGCTACCCTTGGTCGCGTTGGGTCTGTCCAGATTCCTCGCTGACGGTGGCTTGCGCTGGTGGCTGTGGGCGATCGCCACCGCTGGATGCGCCGGCATTCTCGCTGGCGGCTGGCTGGGCGGGGATCCCTGCCGGGCAGTGTGGTTCGGCGGGCTGGCCGCACTGGCGAGCGTGCTGGTTCTGAAAGCTCCGCGCGCCTGGCATGGGCCATTGCTGATCGCCGGAGGTAGTGCCGTGGTGATCGCCTGGCTCGTGCCGGTATTCGGCTGGGCCGACCCTTCGAGTCTTGGTGCTGGCTCGGCCCAACGTGTACACATCTGGCGTGGTACGTTCGAATCGCTCAGCGGGGCGGCTGCGCTGATCGGACACGGGCCGGCAGCCATCATCGCTACGCTCCCCGAACAGTCCTCCTATGCGGCCTTGTGGCTGACCGTTCCCAGCTATGCCGCCCACGCCCATTGCGAGCCACTGCAGATTCTCAGCGATGGCGGTCTGGTATTGGCTGCTCTGCTCGGCTGGGCCCTGCTGGCAACCCTGCGTCCGCTGTGGCATCGACGTGACGAACCAGCGGTAGCCGCTCTGCTTGCTGGCTGGTGCACCGCGGGTGTACTGTCGATGATCGAATCACACCTGTCGCAGCCCGGCGGACTGCTCTGTCTCGCCGTACTGGCTGGACTCTCGTGGGCAGTGGCGGGCAGCCAGCGCCCGATGGTCGTGACGCCCTGGATCCGTGCTTTGCCAGCGGTCTGCGCCCTGGCTTTGACCACCATGATTGTCCGCGAACTGGCCGCCGATGGTGGCGGACCGGTCGGCATCGAAACCCGATCAACAGCACGCCTCACTAGCCGCCCCGTGGATGATATCGCCGAACTGGACCAGCTACGCGCGCGGCTTGGCCCACTCGACAACCTTGATGAACGACGGGCCCGCTGCCTGGGGCGGCTTGGTCGACTTGCCGAGTCAGATGCCGCTTTGGCGGCACATCTCCGACGCAATCCCGGCGAGGCCGGTGGTTTGATCTTGGCGCGCAGACGCATTGCTGGTGGCAGCGCAGATCCGTCGCTGGTCGCCGCCGCTGCTGCAGCCCGAGCACGTGCCGCCGATCTCCTCGGTCACATCCGGCGCAATCCGGTCAATGGCGCAGCTCTGGACGCCCTCGCGGCCGAACTCAACCGTCCGGCAGGCGGTGATCCGGACCCGGCTCGGTGAGGCCGTCCAACCAACCGCGGGCGGCAGCCGGGAACGCGTCGTAGTCGGAAATGTAGGGTTTGAGATCCAGCACCGGCGTGCCATCGAGCAGATCGTGCCCACGCACCCACACCCGGCAGCCATGTACGCGCTCTATGGCAACGCAGCTCAGTCCAAGCGCATTTGGCCGATCGGGACTGCGCGTCGCGAACACGCCGCGTTTCACCGTATCGCGCGGCGGCACCAGCTGCTGATTCCAGCCACGAGACCAATGGAACCAAGCAAGAACCCACAGCCGGTCGAAGCCAGCCAGATCCTTCAGCGTATTCTGCAGACCTGGACGCAGCACGATGCAGGCCTGGGCCTGCGGATCCACCGTCCCTTGGCGCGGGGCTTCTGTGCGCATTTTCCACGGTGATCTGACTACGCCGATGGGCCGCAGTTGGTACGCAGCGTCGGCCGGCAGATCATATGCGGGCAGTCTGGTGCCGCGCGATGCAGGCACCGGTCCCGACATGCTATTTGCTGACCAACCTGGCCGCCTCGGGGGTCAGGTCGATCACAACGGACCGCGTGACCACTAGCATGTTGCCGCCTTCCGGACTGCGCAGCCGCATCGGCTGCCAGCCGAGACGTTCAGTGTCCCATTCCGCCTGTTTGCCACGGGGCGGGGAGAATTGGTTGCGACGATCAATGCGCCAGGCTCCTGGGGGGAGTTCGGCCAGCTTTTCAGCCACAGGCTTCATGTTGAGCTTGGGACCGGAATCGATGGTCGCGAGCACTCGGGTTTCCTCGCCATGCCCTTGGACGAGCGCCAACTGGCCACTCGCCAACGCGATGCGGTCAGCCTCTGGGACATTGCCGAGGTCGATCCATTCACCTCGCTTGCGACCCGACACCAGCACCTGGCCCTGACGCTCGAGGAGTACGATGGTCTGTCCACTACGCCACGCATCGCGCAGATCGAACTGGCCCGCACGGTCCTCATCGGGTCCGGTCGCTTTGGCCACCAATCGGCAACGCAGACTATAGAATGCGCCATGGGGGTCGTACCAACCCAAGGGTTCGATGTCTGGTGGCGAGACGGCCTTGGGACCGGCTTCACGGCCGGTCTGCTGGACTTTGCCATCGAATCCAACCAGCCGCCACCAGCTGCTGTCGGCGCTAGCCACGACCTGGTCTGGAGCGGTGTACGAGACGACTAGACGTTGCTCCTGCGGCGGCAGGCCCAGACGGATCTCCTGACGTAGGGCAGGATCCGGAGCCAGGCGCACCAGGGCATACGACATACCGGCGGCTTCGGTCCGTGTCACCAAGGCGAGATCCCGTCTTGTCAGCTCGATGTTAGTACAGGCACCGGACCACACCTCGCGGCGTTCCTGGTCGTACAAGACCGAACTTCCATCGTCGTTACGGATGTGCATGCAGACGAAGTTTGTAGATACCCAGCCGATCGGCTTGGTTGATGTGGCCTGTGGTTCACGTTTCGGCATGTTGCCCGAGAGATCCAGGCAGTCGACCTGACTGCCTACCCAGACCCAGATTGCAGCCGATTTATCGGAGGCTATGGAACAGCGTCCAAGTTCGATGGCCAGTGGCTTGGCCGCTGGATCCTTGGCGAGGTCGGACCATCGCCACAGGGCGATGGTTGGAGGCTGATCCACCTCGACACCGGCGTTCTCTCCGAGCAGGTCCCCCTGTGAAATCATCTTTGCTCCATTCCCACTGCCGACCACCAACCATCCACCAACCGAGGCGATGAAGGGATCTCCACCGATAGCCGGACCACCCGCTATAGGTTTCATTGATCCATCCAAACCGACTAGCATCAACACCTTTTTGACTACGCACGCTGCCAGTCCCGGACCCTCTGCGAACGAACTGCCGGAAGGACTGGACAAGTAGTCGGTCCGTCGTTCGCCGGCCAACAGGAAACGCCCAGTCGTATCGCGTAGACAAAGCCAAGAGGCCTGCCGACCGACGCCTTCCAAGCGTACACCCGGCAACACCCGTTGGACCTTCGCCGCATTCACTACATGAACAGCCAGCGTAGTTGCACCGGTTACCGCATCGGACGTATGAATCTCGCACGCTACCGCCGAACCGTCATCTGCTACAGACGGCCTACCGTTGACGGACTGCAGGGCTGACAGAGCAAGCTGCATGCCGGTCAGACGGAACCCATCAATGATCCGGAAGGAACCCGCATCTATGATGGCTTCACCCGTAGCTGCCGACCGGTGACGCTCCACTGCCGCGATGACCGCACCACCAAATCCGACCACCTTCTGCCAGCCAGCCAATCCGATGTTGACCGCTGGCTGCAGTGGTCGGCCGTCAGGAGCCCACACCCGCAGCCAACCATGACTGCTGGTAATGACGCGATCGACACCATCGTGGGTAAACTCCACGGCTTCAGGCACAGCCATCAACGGATCCCCGATGATGACGGACTCGCCTAGAATGGAGCCTTGTCGGAAACCGGCCTTCACCTTGCGGCCCCACGCTTCGACCTGGAGGCAGGTCCACACGTCGCCGGATTTGGCCGCTGCGGTCCATACCGCCTTGGCCTGAGCCTTCGGATCGGCTTCACCGGCAAACAACACGGCACTACAAACAAGCGCAGCCAGGATCCTCATACCGAGTGGTACGACGGCCGAGGGTCGGACGCTGACAATCAGAACGGTTGGGGCGGGGCGGGGCGGCCTAGCAGCTGATGGAGCGCCACGATATCCCCCAGGACCTTGCCCAGGTGCTTGGCTGGAATCATGTTGGGGCCATCCGACATGGCCTGCTTCGGACGGTCGTGGGTTTCTAAGAAAATGCCCTCTACACCCACCGCCATGGCGGCACGCATCAGCATCGGCGCAAAGTGTCCCGCCCCGCCACTGGTCGTGCCCTGGCCGCCAGGCATCTGCACGCTGTGGGTGGCGTCAAAGATCACCGGCACACCCAGGCTGCGCATGATCGGCAGCGCGCGGAAATCAGTCACCAGGGTGTTGTAGCCAAACGACGAACCGCGCTCGATCAGGATCGGCCCGCGACCGCCGGCATGACGGAACTTGCTGACGATGTTGCCGCAGTCCTGCGGAGCGAGGAATTGCCCCTTCTTGATCGAAGTCGCCACTCCTGAACGGGCGCAGGCTTCAACCAGGTCGGTCTGACGGCAAAGGAAGGCGGGGACCTGGATGAGATCCACCACCTCGGCGAGAGCTGCCACCTGCTCGCGCTCGTGCACGTCCGTGGTCACCGGCATGCCGAACTCTCGTTTTACCCGGGCCAGCACGGCCAGTCCATCGGTCAGACCCTGACCACGAAAGGACGCATGGCTGGTACGATTGGCCTTGTCGAAGCTCGCCTTGAAGATCACTGGCAGGCCAGCCTTGGCGGCAGCGACCTTGACGATCGCTGCCATCTTCAGGCAGTGGCGTTCGCTCTCAATGACGCACGGCCCCATGATCATGACCGGCAGCGGGCCACCGATGGAGATGGTCTTGGAGATGACGACAGGGGCGATCTTCATGGGCCGGGATGATGTCGTGCGACTTGGCAATGCCACAGGCTGGACAGTGGCGGTCAGCCGCCGGCCAGCCCTGTCCAAGGTTCGCAAGGCCCCTGGTGACCAGTTCTGTCAACCTTCTATAGATCCGTCAATGAAGATTGAACCCGCGAGCAAGCCCGTCACCGCTTACGCTTTCGATCATGCCTGGTTCAAACTGCCAACCGGCTTTCTGCTCGGAGATTGCCACGGCATGGCCGTCGATCAACGCGACCATGTCTGGGTACTGCAGCAGAACGGCGACGACAAGCACCCCGCCGTGCTGGAGTTCGATGCCTCGGGCACCTACGTGCGCGGCTGGGGTAACCGCTTCGCCCGCGGCGCGCATGGCCTGGCCTATGACAAGCGCGATGGACTGGAATTCCTCTTTGTCGTCGACTACGAGTTGCAGGCCGTGGTGAAGTGCACGCTGGACGGCACGGAACTGCTGGCCCTGCAACGTCCAGTCCACGCCGCCTATCCCGATGGCAACGGTTACCGTCCCACGGACGTCGCCATCGCCCCGAACGGCGACATCTACGTCACCGACGGCTACGGCGCTTCGCTCATCCACCGCTACGCTGCTGATGGCCGCTACCTGCAGACGATAGGCTGGAAGGGCAATGGTCCTGGACAGTTCGATTGCCCTCACGGCATCTGCATCGACGCACGCGGGGCCGAGCCTGTCCTGCTGGTGGCCGATCGCGCCAATGTCCGCGTCCAGGTACTGTCGCTGACCGGTGAACACCGCCAGACCATCACCTCGCGCGGCCTGCGCTATCCGTGCACCCTGCGCGTACATGGCGACGTCACCATCATTCCCGACCTGTTCGGCGCGGTGCTGGTGTGGGACAAGAACTACACGCTTGTCGCCACCCTCGGTGCCCACCCCGACATGCGCCCCGGCGAATGGCCCAAGCACGTGGCCGGCTATCCCAGCGTGCCGCGGGAGGATCGCCTCGATGGTCGATTCATCAGCCCACACGGCATTACCCGCGACAGCAAGGGCAACATCTACGTTGGCGAATGGTTGCGCGACGGTGGTCGCCTGACCAAGCTCAGTCCGCGCTGAACCCGATTACACGAGCTTGACTCAGCGGTCGAGGGCGGGGATTCACCCGCCCTCGACCTGTTTGTTTAGAGGGACTCGACGCTGCTGCGCGCTACACTGCGGAACGCAGCTGCGATGATCGCCGCCGTAGGCCGAACCGACTGGATGGTGACTGGATTCGGCCCATGCCCGTTGAGATGTTCGCGCAACTCCTCGTACAGTCCGCGCCAGTGCCCGTGTACGGTCGGGACCCGGGTTCGCGTTGTCCCGTCGGACAACCATCCATAGCTGTCGGGATCTTCGCGGGCGGCTTCAACATCACCGCCGCGCAGAGCCAGTTCCTGCGGATCCAATCCGCGCTTCTCGAAAGACTTCTCCAGCCCGACAACCCGAAACCGTGGCTTGTCCAGGCTGGCGATATATCCGGTCTCGACCACGCCAGTGGCGCCATCTGCGAAACCGATCACCAGGTGGGCAAAACTTTCCACTTCCATGCCGGGCAGTGGCGCGTGCATGCGGGCATGCACCTGGCGAGGAGCCGAGGGCATCAACAGGCAGAGTTGATCGATCATATGGGTGCCAAGATCGTAGACCCGACCGCCGCCTTCATCACGATTCGCCCGCCAGCCACGAGGGCGACCATAAGCGCCCCAGGCCATCTCGATGACCAAGGGACGACCAAGAACCCCTGCAGTCAGCAACCGTTTGATGGTGGCAAAATCGCCGTCCCAGCGCCGGTTGTGGAACACCGTCAGGCTGCGACCGGTGGTACGTTCGGCCTCGGCCAGGCGGTCCAACGTCGCCACATCCAGACATACCGGTTTATCTACCAGGACATGCTTGCCGGACTCCAATGCAGCCAAGGCCTGCTCTGCGTGCGCTGCCGTCGGGGTCGCCAACACCACCACGTCGACGTCGGGATCGGCCAGGACGCTCTCGTAATTCTGCCAACTGCGGCATGACCAGTCCGCTGACGCCTGGGCCCGACGATCAGGGTCCCGGCTGCATACGCCAGCTAACTGCAATCCTGGTGTGGCAGCGATCAACGGCGCATGAATCCAACGTCCAGCATTGCCGTAGCCGATCAGAGCCAGTCGAGGGACGGTCGCTGGCATGATGACTCCACTCGTCCGATGATCAGGGCAGTAGAAGCACACGCCAGCGCGGATCGGCCTCGATCGCATCGACTACGGCGATGGATCCTGGTATGTCTGCGATGCGCTCGGCCGCTTCGCAGATGCTGGTCACGACCGATGGCATGCTGCCGGCACCGCTGAAGGCCAGACGTTTCCAGCCACGCAACATGCGGGCGCAATCCCGGCCGGTCAAATCTTTCAGTGCCTGATCGCTGGCAGTCTCATCGACCAAGACGATGGTCACCGGAGTGCCGTCAGACCACGTGGTAATTCGGCCAAGTAGCATGTCGCGGATCCGATCCGAAGAGATCGTCGGCTCGACAACACCGGCATGCACAATGGCACAGGCCGCGTGACCGACCACGAACCAGAGCAGCAAGACGATAAGACGCACATAGCCGCCCATCAGAAATCCACCGTCGTCTTGAGCGCCAGGATCTGATAATGTGTATCCTCCGATGTCGAAGCAGATTGCCAATTATCGCGGAATTCTGCTTTCAACGACCACCGATGGGTCGGCATCAGGTCGGTGGCAAATACCGCCGCCGCCGTATAGAGGTAGTTTCCGTTACGGTCACCCAAACTTGGCCAGGAGCCCTCCAGGGTCGCATACCACTCGAGCCACGGCTTCATATGCCAAGTCGAGGAGATGTAACCCGAGTCGCTCGCGTCGACATAGGGCTGCCTGAGACCGAACGACGTCGTAATCTCACCAGTGCCATTGATGCGGGCATATTCCGCAGCGAAGGTCCAGTCGCCGCGCTCAACTATGGCCGAGCCGATGGCCACCACGTAATCATCCACCTGTAATTCGGTAGTGTAGCCAAAGGCTGGAGTCGATGCCTGCACATGCAGTCCATGCACATCGGCTACGGACAGCCTCAACCCCAGTCCATCGCATGGGGTGTTCCAATGGACCATGGCACCGACGCTGCCATCGATGCCCAACTCGTCGATCTGGCTACCCAATCCGAGCTTGACGAAGTAGGTGGAAAATCCGAGTTCTGGGTCCAGCTCCTCTTGCCGGCATAGAACTGGTATTCTAGAGAACCCGCGCCGGCCATATCCAAGAATCCATACAGCTTGCCACCGTCGGTCGAGATGTAGAGGTCGCGAGAGCGAAGACTGTACACCGACGACGGCAGCAACACCGGGGTACGGGCTGCGTCGATATCCAGCACCTCGTTATACAGACCCAAGGCCACTCGCACCCGGCCGAGCTGCGCACCGAACTGGTCTGCAGCCCGCCAGTCGGCGTAGGCCCAATCTAGCTGAGGCGTCCCGTTGTCGTAATCACCGACATCGCGCACGAAGATCTGGGCCCCGAGGCGCAACCGATCGGTCGGTCGGGAGATGACGTTGATCGCCGCCTCCCAGAACTCATTGGTGCCGCCTTCCGAGCCGTCGATCCAATCCCTGCCCCAGCTACGCACGTTGCCAAACGAGGCGTAACCGTGGGTTTCCAGGTTGAGTGGTGCGAACGGATCCTCGTCGGCAGCGCTCGCCATCGCGCACACGATACCAGCAGTGAGTAATCTCCAGCCCAATCGCATGCGGGTTTCCTAACCATTCCACCCGACATATCCACCATCACCTGTGTGGTACCCGTCCTGGCGCGCAGCGCTTCCAGCATACATGTATCCTCGCCATGGCCGTCACGTCCGATCCCGTGCCCCTCGATCTACCGAACCACATCACCGCGTTGCGGTTCCAAACCGGGATCCCTCGCCTGCAATCTCCGTACGCCACCACGATCGTGGCGTTCAGCGAAGGGCTTGCGGATCTCCCCTGCCTGGTGCCTATCCTAGAGGATTTGACGGTCCCGACGGCCACCTGGACATTCCGCCTTGATCGGCCTGCCTGGGTATTGCTGTCGGTGCACCAGATGGGCGACGCCTCGATGGACTCCACGTGGCAGCCTCTGCCGCACGGAGTGCTGTGGTCCTTCCGCGGATCGATGCGTTATCAGGCAGACCGGGTGTACGCGCGGCACTGCGAGACCGGGGTCGTCACCATCCCGGCACATCCGGGCCGAACACCCCGTGGCTGGCCCGCTCGGCCGCATCTGGTGATGTTGGCTAGCGAGGCCTTAGTGGCTCCTGCACCTGGCCGCGACCGGGACGCTCTGCTGGTCGAGGCAAACCGAATCGAGTCCTTCGACCTGGTTGCGGATGGACTAAGTGCAACGATCCAGACTAAGCCTTCACTGCGCCTGACCGCCTTTGTGGATGGCTCGATCCCCGCCATGCTTGCTCCCCCGGCCAGGGAGCCGTGCGGTCTGCGCACCTGGTTCATGGAACCCTGCCAGAACGAAGATTCGGGCTTGATCGCTTGCCGACCGGCCCACTACAGCGATCGCGGTCCTGACCACTGCAGCCTGAGCACCGGCGTCGATCCATCGACCAGCCTGGAGCTGTTGTGGGAGGTCCGTCTGCATCCACGCCGTCGGAAACTGCTCGTCCGTCATGGTTTGCGCAATCATGCGACAACACAACGGCGCTTGGCGCTGTGGCCGCTGGTGGCCGGGGCGGCACCGCAGCGCATGAAGACGGTGATGCTGCGCGACCCGGACAATGACGCCATGCCAACGGCGATGATTCCGAGCACCGCGTTTGTGCAAGACCGCGCAGAGGGCCCCCGTGATCTGACCGCCATCCTTGGCGTCCACCAGTTGGACGAGGCCTTGGTTCTTGATGGTGCGGTCATGCACGGCACTCGTTGGTTGAAGGCCGGACTGCGCGCAGCTACCGGGACTGCGGCACTGGTCGACGGTCACTACATCCTGCGATCGCGCATCGTCGCTCATGAACCTGGCCCGTATCCCGAGGGCGATCGCAATCTAACCACCTACCGGGCGGACGACATCATCGAGATCGAACATGTCGGTCCGCTCTGCGATGTCGCGCCAGGAGAGGCGATCTGGCTGGACCAGGAACTCAGTCTGCACGTCATCCCGACTGATGAAGCTGGGGACATCCATCGCTTGGTCCAGGCCATCGCCCATCTTGACTAGAACTCTGCGAAACCCCGGAACGGCTTGCCGTCGCGATCGCAGATATTGAGTGCGCCGCATTCCTGGCAGACCACCGCTCGATGGGCGAAGCGGCGTTGGAAAACATCGAGTCTGGCAAGGATCGCCGGGGCTGGCGGACCGCGGTCTTCGATCAGGGCATCGCTAAATCCGGTGCAGCAGATTGCGCAAGCATGCTCCTCGATGCGTCGGATCAGCAGTTTGCGCCGACGCTGTATCCACACGACCCACAGCAGTAGGAGGACGGTGATGCCGGGGATTGAAATGGCGAAGGCGAGGAGTTCCATGTCGGGGTCTACATCCTACCACGGCTGTCCGAGCGCACGAGGCCCAGCGCGTCCGCGTCGCATAAGGGCAAGCACGATCAGCGCCGTGGCATAGGGGATGACCTGCCAGACCTGATAGGGCAGGCGGTTGGCTCCAGCCTGAGACTGCAGGTGCTGCTGCGTCGCATCAGCCAACCCGAACAGCACGCAGCCACTGATCATCCAACCGACCCGCCAGCGACCGAACATGACCAGGGCCAGGACGATGAAGCCGAGCCCACCGCTCATCATCGGGACGAAGCTATTGGTGCGCATGATGGCGAGGAACGCCCCGGCGGCCCCAGCGGCCGCACCGGCACCGACAACGGCAAGCAGGCGCCAACGACGCACCGGAACGCCAGCGGCAGCACAGGCGTCCGGCTCGTCGCCCAGGGCCCGGATTATTAGACCGAGTCGGGTCCGGGCGAGGATCCACGCCGTGACCAGCGCCAGTATCGCCACCACCACGGTCAAACCGTACTGACGGAAGAGCAGTGGGCCGATCAGCGGGAGATCTACACCCCAGCCACCGCACCAGTCTCGATCGAATCCGCTGCCTGGAACCATCGTCGTTAGCCCATGCGTCTGCATCACGCTCCAGGCGGTGCCGGTGCCGCCGATGATCACAAGGTTCAGGGCCAGCCCGGAGACGATCTGATCGCAACGCGCATACACGGTCATCAGGCCGAAGGCCAAGGCGAGTAGGCTTCCGGTACCGATCGCAGCAGCGAAGGCCAGCCACGGATGACCGGTGGCAGCTGCCGTGGCGAAGCCGGCGAGACAGCCGGCAAGAACCAGACCTTCAATGCCAATGTTGAGTACGCCGCTGCGCTCGGCGACCAGTTCGCCGAGGCCGGCAAGCACCAGTGGCGTCGCCGCGACCAGCGCCTGGGCCAGCAGAATGACCACCAGCCAGTCGTTCATGTCCGCTTCCTCGCCGCCAGCGCCCCGGCCAGCAGTACAGCGGCGACCGCCAGACCCTGGGCGATCACCCCAAGATCATGCGGCACTTCCATGCGACGTTCTAGGGCGCGTGCACCGACGGCCAAGCCGGCGAAAAACAGCGCCGACAGGACCACGCCCAAGGGATGCAGTCGAGCCAGTAATGCGACGGCGATACCGGCGTAGCCCCAGCTGCGCGCCCCATCGCTGACAAACCAGGTGACGCCAGCAACCTGCACGGCGCCAGCCAGGCCCGCCAAGGCTCCGCTGCCCAAGGCGGCCTGCAGGGTGCGTAGGCCAACCGGTATGCCGGCGAAGCGGGCGGCCTCGGGATTGCGTCCGGCGACGGTCAGCTCGAAACCCAGCACCGTGCGTTGCTGAACCAGCCAGGAGACGACAGCGAGAATCACAGCAAGAACCGCACCAACATGCAGCGGGCTGGCGAGCATGGCCAGACGCGAGGCCTCGGGGACGACTGCCGTCTCTGGAGCTGCGCTACCTGAGGCCTGCAATGGCCCCTGCACCAGAGCGCCGAGCAGCATGGCCGCCACGGTGTTCAGCAGGATGGTCGACAGCACCAGTGGGACGCCGCGGGTGCGCTCCAGCGCGACCGCAATGCCGCACCACGCCGCCCCGGCCAGTGCCCCGGCAAGCAGGCCGACTGCGCATGCAGCAGCGCCAGGAGGCATGGTCACCAGCACGGCGATCGCGGCAACCATGCCGAGCAGACACTGGCCCTCCAAACCGATGTTCCAGGTGCCGGAACGCAAGGCGAGGGCCGCCCCAAGTCCGCACAGGACGAGCGGCACCGCCTCGCTGGCGGTAACCGCGAGACGCGACCACGACCCAAACGCCCCACGCCATGCGGTCAGGGCCGCCTCACCAGGATCGACCCCGGCGATCGACAGACCCAGTAGCAGCAGTCCGGCCGCACCAACCGCTGCGACCACGGCCGGCCATACGGCGGCAAGACGACGCAGGTCAAGCATGGGCGGGCAATCCCATCATCAGTCGACCGATGACGCTACGCTCGCACGAAGGCCAGCCACTGTCGACCAGCACGCCACCATAAAGCACCAGGACGCGGTCTGAGATGCCGAGCAGTTCGTCGAGATCATGATGCACCAACAGCACGCCAGTGCCGAGGCTGCGCGCTGATGCCAGCCTGCCCAGCACATCGGCGCTCGCAGCAATATCGAGGCCACGAGTCGGATTGACCGCCACCACCAGGCCGGGTCCACCATGCAGGGCCCGCGCCACTACCGCTCGCTGCTGATTGCCGCCCGACAAAGCCCCAGCCAGGACATCGCCCGCCGGCACCCGCACGCCGAAACGATGCACCAGATCCTGCGCATGCAGACGCCAAGCAGCCGGCAGTAGCCACCCGGCGCACGCTAGCGGCGAATCGCGATGGTCGCCCAGAGCCAAGTTTTCGGACAGCGGCAGATCAAGAACCAGCGCCTCGCGCTGACGATCGTCCGGAATGACGCCTATGCGGTGCGGACCACGCAGCCGTTGGTTGGCTGGCAGACTCGGCGTGTCGATCGTGCCTGTCGCATCTGCTTGCAGCCCGAGGATGGCACGGACCAGTTCGCGCTGGCCGTTGCCGTCGACTCCGGCGATCCCGACCACTTCGCCTGCACGAACCTGGAACGTGACCTGGTGCAATGCTCCGGGAACCTGAAGCGCCTGCACAGACAATCGGACAGGCGCATCGACGGCTGCCCCGGCTCCCCGACCGGCAGCGCCAGGGCGACCTGCTCCGACCATCAGGTCCGCTAGGTGTTCGGCATCCATGCCGAGGGTCTGTCCGGTATAGACGGTGCGGCCACCGCGCAGCACCGTCAGTGCATCGCAGATGCGCAGCACCTCGGGCAGCTTGTGCGAGATGAACAGCACGGTGGTGCCAGCCTCGGCAAGCCGGCGCACGGCAGGCAGCAGTTCCTCGACCTCAGGCGGGGTCAGCACGGCGGTCGGCTCATCCAGGATGAGCATGCGACCGGTCAATGGGCCACTGGCATCGACCCCGGCTGCGAGCAAGGCCTTGGCGATCTCGACGCGCTGCTGCTGACCAACCGCCAGACTGCCAACCATGGCATCTGGATCGAGTGGCCAGCTCAGCCGTTCACCGAGCGCAAGGATGCGACGATCCCATGCGTGCTGGTCGATCAGGCCCAGACCTCGACCTGCTGCCAACACGCAGTTATCACGCACGCTCAGGGTCGGGGCGAGGGTGAAATGCTGATGCACCATGCCGATGCCATGCCCCGCGGCATCGCGCGGCGAGTGCGGTCGATAGGCTTGGCCGCTCAGGGTCATGCTGCCTGCATCGGGCCGCAGCAGGCCGAACAGCACCTTCATCAGGGTCGACTTGCCGGCCCCGTTCTCGCCCAGCAGTCCGTGCACGGTGCCTGCAGTGACTGATAGATCGGCCCCATCAAGGGCCACGGCAGTGTCGAACTGTTTGTGGATGCCGGAAAGCGTCAGCATCCGTTTTCAGCCGAATTCACGGGATCGTAATGCTGCCGGCGACCAAAGCCTTGGCGGCCTGACCGAGTTCGGCCGCAAGTGCCGGAGTTATCACCGTGCCGAGCAGAGTCGGATTCAGGATGGTCACGCAGGTGCCAGTGGCGAGATCCTCGCGCACCACACCTGGCTTCCAGGCTCCATCGCGCACCATGGTGGCGACATGCTTGAACGAGGCGTCGAGTCGCACGACCGCGCTGGCGAGCGTCCACCGTCCGGCGGCCGGGTTCGCATTCGCATCACCGACGCAGCCGTAGGCCCACACCAGGGCATCAGGTTTGGCCATGTTGCGCTCGCGCACCGCCTCGTAGACGCCGCGCGAGGCCGCGTCGATGTTGGGATAGATCTGATCAATGCCCTGGGCAATGAAGGCCTCGGCCTGGGCCTTGTTCTTCGCCACGTCGTCCCAGCTGGTGTAGGCCTCGGCGACGGTCACGTCGGGACGCACGCTTCTGGCACCAGCGAGAAAGCCGCGATAGCAGGCCTTGACCGACGGGAAGGGTCCGCCGCCGATGAAGCCCAACTTGCCAGTCCGGGTCAGCCGGCCCGCCAGAATGCCGAGCTGGTAGCTCGCGTGCGACACATCGTAATCGATGCAGACTATCCCCGGTTTGGCGACATCGGCGCCACTAACCACGATCTTCGTATTGCCGACAGAACCGGCGCTGGCTGAAGCAGGATTGAGGAACTCATAGCCGTGAGCGATGATGAGCTGGTAGCCGTCACTGGCGAAATCCTTGATTGCGGTCGCGGCGGTGTCGGCAGTGACGCGCTGCTGCACCGTCACCACGGCACCGAACTCCGCCTTCAACTTGTCCGCGCCTTCGCGGGCCAGCTGATTCCAGCCGCCATCGTTGGTCGATCCCGCGCACAGTAGCGCGATCTTGAGTTCAGCGGCTGAGGCCGAGGCCGACCACAACAGAGCGAACAGGACGCAGAACAGTATTCTCATGATTGCGATGTATCCACCGCATTCGTTTGTTCTAACAGCAATCAAGCTAGGCAGGACACGGGTTATCGGCCTGCCACCCGCGATTCAGCGTAGGTCAGCATGCGCCCTTGCTTGGCATCCCAAGCATAGAGGCGCAGGCAGGCGATGACGTCCTTCAGACGCCACGAGGTGCGTCCAGGTTGCTGCAACTCGGGCAGGGCCTGCATGGCCTCGCGCAACCGGTAGAACGGGATGCGATGATTCACGTGGTGGACATGGTGGTAACCGATGTTTCCGGTGAACCAGTGCATCATGCGGCTCATATCGAACATGCTAGAACCACGCAAAGCGGCAGTGACATAGTCCCAATCGGCAGCTGGGCGGATCTGCATGGCCGGGAAATTATGTTGGGCATAGAACAGGTACGAACCAAGTGCCATCGAGATGAACGACGGCAGCAGCAGGCCACACACCGCCACCATCCAGCCAAGCCAATAGACTACGGCCACAAAAACCGCGGCATTGCACAGCACCGCCAACGGAGCAGCCCAATGACGACCTGGGCGACGCAGGAACGGCACCAAGGCCATGCCGACCGCGAACACGCTCAGACAGCCGAACACCATCGAGAGCGGGTGACGGACGATGGTGTAGGCGCGCAGACGCAGCGGGCTGGTCGAGCGCAGCATATCAACGGTCAGAATGGGGTACGAACCGATCGAGGCGGTCGCTATCTTCCCATTGTGCTGATGATGGAAATCGTGGCTCTCTTTCCACACGGACCGTACCGACATCAGGTAGAATCCGACAAACGACATGCAGAACTGGGCTACCGGCGCCTTGCGGAACAGGGCGCCATGCAGGGCGTCGTGGTAGAAGATGAACAACCGCACCTGGACTAGACCGGCCACCATGCCGGCCAGTACCTTGATCGGCCAGGCCGGCACCCAGATGACCACCGCCAGCAGGGCCACCATGACGGTGACCGTCTGGACGAACAGACTGTAGGTGACCCAGCGGTTCTCCTTCTCAAATGCGACGGTTGCGCGGATGAGTTCTGGTCCACTCAGCACCCGCTCGGTGCTGGCTTGGGACGCCTCTGCTGTCTGCATATACGTGCTTACCGTGTCGCTCCAGGGCGTCCACCGCTGGAGCCAGGACTTTCAACCAATGTGAATGCTGGATTAGGGGAGCTAGCCGGGCAAGATGCGGAAGTGTTCATTAAACCCATCACCATCCGCCTCGTGGCCTACGGCCAGAAGGCCAACATCGCCGCTATCCGCACGCGGGTGGTAGCCCTGCTTCAGGACGAGCATCAGCGCGTGGATGAGGCTCTACTGGCCGACATGACCGCCGCCGAGGTCCATGCCGAAATCCTGGCAAGACGGCAGGACACCGAGGCTGAGCTGAAGAAGCCGACCGCCAGCCAGGCCGGCATCGCCATCACCTTGCCCGACATGAATGAGCGCGCGACCACCGCTTGGCTCAACGAGCTGCCAGTCGCCAAGTCGTGCATCGCCTTCGCCAGCTGGACCAGCCACCGCGAAGGCCTAGCCTGTCAGCTGCTGATTGCCGACGGCGACCGCTGGTCAGCGAACCGCCCATTGAAGAGCTAGACGGGCACTATCCTAGCCTAGGCCGCGACCCAAGCGCCGCTGCGCACCAGATGGTGTGCTGCCGTCTGCGGCGAAATACCCAGCGGCTCGCCCAGGTGCATGGCGATGGTCGCCAAGACCACTGCTGATCGTACCGGCTCGCCGGCAAATCCCGCAGCAATCGCCCCAAGGATGCGCTCAGCATGGGCGAGCACGAAGGTCGAGGGATCGTCGACCATCTCAGGCAGCTCGGGTGCGGTGGTCAGTTCGAACCATGGATTCGGCAGCAGTGCCGCACGTTCGCCTGCCCCAAGGTTGGCGCGCGCCAGGGACTCGGCGGCACACAGCGGATCGCCGTCAGCGAGTTGCGAAGCCTGGCCCAGCAGCCCGCAGACCAGTCTGCCGTAGGCATCATGGGCTACTTCGCCACGAGCCACGTCCTGCTCCTGCAGCCACTCGCCAACCCGGCGACGCGGTTGCAGCGAAATTGTCGGGCAGAGAGCGGCGCAGCGATGGGCCGTGGACATGTGATAGGTGGCCCGCCCCTCGACCAGGCTGCGCCCGAGAGGAAACAACCGGCACGCCAAGGGACGTGATGGATGAACCGTGCAGCCCTGGGGGCCAAGCAGCGAACAGCCCGGCCTGCCATGCGCGTCGCTGGCGCCGTCGGAACGCAGGCGGGTCCCTCCGTCGACCGTGCAACGATCACGAGCGACGCTGGCTGAGGTGCCCAACGAGCGTGCCAGTACGGCGATCTCCCAGGGAGTGACCGGGATGTGCTGGGCATGGCAGCAGCCGCCTCCGCGCACGCAGGTCAGATGCATCACGTCGAGGGTGTGGACATCCATGGCTGAGCTACGCACATCCTAAGCCAAGTCTGGAAATCCGACAAGCAGTCAGGCGATGATGCCGGGATTTCCCGCAACGTTCGGTGGTTAAACGATGTACAACCAATGCCATGCGAGCCGCCCTGCTCTGTCTCCTCTTCCTGGCTGCCAACGCTGCCGATCCCGTACGAGACGCAGCCGAGCTGGATACCCTGATCGAGGCCCAGTTGGCCACTGACAAGCTGGCACCGCAGCCCCAGGCCGATGCTGCCACCCTACAACGCCGGACCTGGCTCGATCTCGCCGGCCGCTTGCCGACCGTGGCCGAATCCCGTGACCTGACCGACCTGCCACGTCGGCTGGTCGGCTCGCCGGCCTGGCAGCATGCCACGTTCGAGTGGCTCGCTGATCTTTTGCGAGTGCAGAGCCGACTGCAGGATCGCAACCCAGGTGCGCTGTGGATCGCCTGGCTGGATGCAGCCGTCATCACCAACCGGCCGTGGGACGTGATGACCCGGGAAATGCTCACCGCCAGCGGGCCGGTCTATGCGGCTGATGGTGGAGCCACCGGCTTCGTCATGCGCGACGCGGGCATGCCGCTCGACCATGCGGCGCTGACCGCCCAGACCTTCCTCGGCACCCGCATTGGCTGCGCCCAGTGCCACGACCACCCCTACGACCGCTGGACCCGGCTGGAGTTCCTGCAGTTCGCCAGTTTTAGTGCCGATGCCCGGACCGACGCCTATGGCGGCAAGAACAATGGCCTCAAGCAGCAGCTCAAAGACGCCCCGCCCGAGCTGCGCAACACATCGCGCGCGATCGCTACCTTCGTTGGCGCGCGCGTCCAGCCGGCACGCAAGGACTGGCTGGAGATCCCAAAAGACTGGCAATACGAGGAGCACAAACCGGGCGAGCACGTCTCGGCCCAGGCGCTGTTCCATCCAGCTGCGCCAGCCGCAGCCGGCGATCCACGCCTGCGTCTTGCCGCCTGGATGACCAGCCAAGAAAACCCTCGTTTCGCCCTCGCGATCGGCAATCGGATCTGGAAGCGCATGTTCGGCCTCGGCTTGGTTGAACCGGTCGACGACCTGCGTGGCGAACCCGACGCAGCGGTGCCGCCCTTGCAGGCCCGCCTCGCCCGCTTGGTGATCGACAACGGATTCGATCTCCAGCGCATCCATCGCACCCTCGCGTTGACCCGGCACTATGGCCGAGCCAGCTGGAGTGGCGCCCTGCCCGAGAAGGGTGGCGTCGCTCCCGGACGTCCGGTGGCACGCATACCGGCCACCGCCTGGTGGGACAGCCTGGTCACCTTGGCCACCGACGAACCCGATGCCCGCCAGTTGATCGATATCGCCATGCTCACCAAGGTGCGCGATGGCATCCTCAAAGGTGGTGCCGACGGCATCGTTGCCGCCGCCCAGCGCCTGATCGCCATGCGGAAAGGCGGACAGAAGGCAGCCAAGGATGATCCGGAACTAGCCGCCGTCGCCCAGATGATGCGGCCGAGCAGGCCGAAGGCCGGCAAAGATGCCTTGCTGCGCGCCAGTCAGCTGCCGCAGCCGGCACCTCCTGGCCATCCGTTGCGCATCCTCGGGCAAAGCGATCGCGAACTGATCGACAATGCCAGCCTCCAGCCTAACACCAGTCAGGCCCTCCTGCTGATGAACGGTGTGGTCGATGGCGAGGTGCTATCGCTGCGCAGCAGATTGATGCATGACCTGAATGCCCTGAACGATCCCGAGGCACGCATCACTCACCTGTGGCAAGCAGTGCTGGTGCGCCGAGCCACCGACGCCGAACGCGTCACCGCCCGCAACGAACTCGCCCGTGGCCGCGACGGCCTGGCCGATCTGGCCTGGGCCCTGCTGAACAGCAGTGAATTCCGCTTGGTCCGCTGAGCCTGAAACCGGAAACGCTCATGAACGATCCCACTCGCCGTGCCATCCTGCTGCGTGCCGCCGGTCTACTCGGCGTCTCCCTGCTGCCGCCTGGGTTGTGGTCTGCCGATCCGCCAGCCGTGACGGCAGCCCCAGTGGGCTCAGCGAAATCGCTCATCCTGCTGTTCATGGCTGGCGGCATGAGCCACCTCGACACGTTCGATCCCAAACCGGGTCGCGAGGTGCAGGGGCCAATTGGCGCCATACCAACCTCGGTCGACGGGGTGATGCTCGGTCAGCATCTGCCGAATCTGGCCAAGCAGATGGGCCGTTGCGCGCTGATCCGTTCGCTGACCTCGACTCAGGGCGCCCACGAACAGGGCGTCTATTACATGCGCACCAGCTACACCATGCGCGGAACCGCCCGGCACCCTGCGGTAGGGGCGTGGGCAGCCCAGTTGCTGCCGCGTATGAACCCGACCTTACCGCCTTTCATCGCCATCGGCAGCGATAGCCGCCACCCCGGCGCCGGATTCCTGCCGGCGGCCTGCGGACCGCTTCCTATCGGCGACCCGGCAAAAGGCCTGCAATACGCCAAGCCGGCAAAGGGCATCGATGGAGCCCGGCAGGATCACCGCATGGCTCTGCTCGGCGATCTGGACGCACACGGTACTGCACCAGATGCCGAAGCGGTGCGCGCCTACCACGAACTCTATGCCGAGGCGGTGAAGCTGATGGCCTCGCAGGATCTCGCGGCCTTCGATCTGTCCCAGGAGTCTGAAGCGGTGCGCGACAGCTATGGAGATGACGCCTTCGGGCATGGCTGTCTGCTCGCGCGCCGGCTGGTCGAGCGAGGAGTCCGCACCGTCGAGGTCACCCTCGGTGGCTGGGACACCCATGATGACAGCGCCACCCGCATCGAAGACCGCTGCAATATTCTTGATCGCGGCCTACCCGCCCTGCTCAGCGACCTCGCCTCGCGTGGTTTGCTCGCCACCACCATGGTCGCGGTGGTCAGTGAATTCGGCCGCAGTCCCAAGATGAACGTACGTGATGGCCGCGACCATCACCCCAAATGCTTCAGCGCCCTGCTTGCCGGGGGCGGTATCCGCGGCGGCCAAGTCTACGGGGCCAGTGATGAAGATGGCCAAGCGCCAGCCCGCGACACCGTCCAGGTGCCAGACTTCAACGCCACTCTGGCCTACGGGCTTGGCTGCGACCGGACCCGCATGCTACACGCCCCTGACGGCAGGCCGTTCACCATGGCTGACAAAGGCAAACCGCTGGTGAGTCTTTTCGCATGATCCGCACTCTCGCCCCTCTTCTCCTTGTCTGCGGTGGACTGTGCGCTGCGGAAGACCTTTACACCGACAAGGTTCAGCCGCTGCTGCAGCAGCGCTGCTACGAATGCCACGGAGCTCTGAAACAGAAGCACGGGCTGCGCCTCGATTCCCTGGAAGCCATCCTCAAAGGTGGCGACGAAATGGGAGCTGCGGTCGTGCCGGGCAAGCCGGCGGAAAGCCCAATGATCAAACTCTGCTCAATGAAGCGCGGCGATGACTCGTGTATGCCACCCAAGGGTGAGCTGCTGACCGCTGAACAGATTGGCTGGCTGAAAGACTGGATCACCGCCGGCGCCAAGGTGCCAACAGTCAAGAAACCCTGATTAGACTGTCGTCGTCTGCGACTGGGGCAGCAGGACTGATCCATTCGCCACGGCATTCAGTAACTGTTCGAGCTCGCAGCGGCAGGACTGACAGCCAGTGCAAGCTCCGCTGGCTCGACGCACATCGTCAAACTGCCTGGCTCCGGTCTCAGCCATCGCCCGCAGCACGCGCTTCTGGGTGACGCCTATGCAATAGCAGTGAAAGATGGTCGCACGCACAGGCTTGAAGACTATCCGTGGGCGGTCTCATCCATCACGGAAACCAGCAACCTTATGCTCAGTTTCGGATATACGGACTTAGCCGTATGGAAATCAGGGAGTACGGAACCACATCGGGTCAGCTGGCGGATTGTCCGTGAATGTCGTGACCACCAGGCGCTGACGGCTATGCGAACTATCGTCGAGGACGACCAGCGTCGGCCGGCCTGCCGCATCCAGCTGGACCACAATCGCATCGATCTCACGCAGCACGGCCGGATCGGTCGGGCGGAGACGGAGCTCACGCAGACCGCCTGCAGCAGCCGGCACCAGTTCGATGGTGTAGTCCTTGCGTAGCGCAGCGAGATCCAAGCGCAGGCAAGCCAGTAACCGGGCCATCAGATCGCCGATCGCAGCCTGCCGACGTGGCTTCGCCTGATCGGCGGCATCAGCCAATTCGATCGACCAGGCCGATACGCCATCGTTGAGAAAGCGTGAGCGAGGACCGTCGGGATCGGCCGGATCAGTGATGGTGATGTCATAGCGCCCATCAGCAGCCACCGCAAAACGCACGCGCTTCGGTTCGGCCGGCTGGTCCGGCTCGTCCAGGCGCTGGACCGTGCGCACGCCTTCGCCAGCAACCAGCACGACGGCCGAACGTGCAGCAGCGAGCTCGGCAAGCCCTGGTTCGCCGGTCAGCGGATCGGCAGCGGATAGCGAGATGGCCAGCAGCAGCAGAACTTGCACCTGGAGCATGTGATGAATGCTCAGGCTAACCCCGTAACCGCAAGGAGGTCTCGTGCCCAGCTGCCTGGTTGTGCTCGCCCCGGGGGCGGAAGAGATCGAATACATCACCATCTGCGACGTCCTGGCCAGAGCTGGCGTCCTGGTGACCGCCGCCAGTGCCGGCGAGACCCCGATGGTACGGGGCAGCCGCGGCATCCCGCTGGCGGCCCACACCATGCTCGACTTGGTGCTTCAGCGGGAATTCGACGCCGTTTACCTGCCCGGTGGGACCGCTTCGGCCGAGCACCACCGTGATGATCCACGAACCCAGCGCTTGGCCGAGAGCCAGCTGCGCTCGGGGCGCCTGCTCGCTGCCATGTGCGCAGCTCCCATCGCTTTGGTGCCTCGCCTGTTATGCGCAGGCAGGCAGATCACCTGCCATCCCGGATCCCGGACCGTCGTCGAGCCGGCGGCAGCAGCCTGGATCGATCGCCCGGTCGTCGAAGACGGCAACCTAGTGACCGCCCAGGCCGCCGGGACAGCGATGGCCCTGGCTCTGGTCCTCGCCCGTCGGCTGGCCGGACCGGCAGTGGCAGTCAGAGTTGCGCGCGACATGATCATACCCGACGCCGTGGCCGTCTTCGCCTCGTCCTGAAGGAACCTCCCATGCGCTTTGCCATTCTCCTGCTCTGTGCCGCTCTGATGTCAGCCGAGGACTCGGCCGCGGTGGCCACGTTCACCAAGGCGATGACAGGCGACGACTTCATCGCCAAACGGACGGCCATCGAAGGACTGGTTTCCAAGGAAGCCGGAGGTGATGACAAGATCCTGCCCCTGCTGGTCGGTGCCCTGGGTGACCGTCAGGCTGGCGACCCTATCATTAAGGCCCTGCGGGCGCGGACCGGACTGACACCGCCTGAGTCCCGGCGTACGGCCAGCGCCTACCCGGGCTATCCTGGGGGCGACACGCAGGCCGCGTGGCAGACTTGGCTGCAGGCCCGGGCCCGCGACATGGAGATTCGCAAGAAACTGGAGCCAGCCAAACCGGCCGCAGCGGCCCCGGTGGTCCAGGCCGAGGCCGACAAGCCCGCTGCGGCAACTGAAGCCGTGCGCATTCCGACCGATGATCTCGGCAAGATCGACCGCATTGTCTACAAGAGCGGCCGTACCCTGACCGCCTATGTGCGCTCGAAGCGTCTTGATGGCGACGGCAATCTGGTGTCGGTGCGCGTGGTCCATCGCAATGGCACGGGCGAGGAAGTTATCGACGCCCAGGTGATTGCCCGGATCGAGGACGACATCGAGTGAAGGCGCTGTATCCGGGCTCGTTCGATCCGCCGCACCTCGGTCATCTGGATGTGATCCGCCGGGCCGCGCGGGTGTGCGAACACCTGGTGGTCGGCGTGGCGGTCAACCCGGAGAAGAAACCGTATCTGCCCGCCCAGGCCCGTTGCGAGATTCTGCGCGCCGAATGCGCTGATCTGGCGAACGTCGACGTGGTGGAGTACAGCGGAGCGACGGTCCATTGGGCCAAAGCCAACGGCGTCGACGCGCTGGTCCGCGGCCTGCGTAGCGCCAGCGATCTGGAAGCTGAGGCGCCGATGGCTGCCGTTCACCGCGGCCACGGCTTCGAAACGCTGTTTCTGCTGTGCGATCCGTCACTATCGCACATCAGCTCGCGGGTGATCCGCCAAGTCATCGCCGCCGGACTGGCCAGCGAAGCGATTATACCAGCCCGCGTCCTGGACGCGATCCGCCGCTGGATTCCGTCCTAGGAGGAGCCTGTCGGAGTTGCTCCGCCAGGCTCCTGGTTTTCGTGGATTCCGCCTCCCTTCGGTCGCGAGTTTGCGGAATCCGCCAAAACAGGCTGTTTGCGCAAGGGGGGCAAGCCCCCTTTGACCCCCTAGTCGCCTGTCTCCGACAGGCTGGTATGAGCAAATCCATCACCGCGGACCAGTCCTGGATGCATCCTGACTGGAACCCTCCACGGTGGTACTCGCTGACGGAGAGCGCACATCACGGCTAGGGGCATGACCCCGTTAGGAGATTGCGCATCCTGTGGTTG
>JBBQCI010000005.1:0-82000 GCA_038318565.1 Planctomycetota bacterium | reverse complement strand
GGCCGGAAGAGGTGGACCCGCGACATGAGCTCGGCGTAGTCTTGCTTGCCTGATCCGTTATAGTTGAACTTATCGCCTGCGTTACTCCAGTTGCGCAGACCTTCGATGAATTCTGCCGCGGGGAGGGCGTTGTTAACATTGGGATTGCTGTATCCACCGAACTGGCCGGCGTAGGGCGACCAGGGATAGAGTCCAACGCCTTGGTTGATGTCCATGCGCGCGCCGATCGCGAAGTTACCCGGGAACCATGTGCGTAGACCATAGCCGTCCCAAAGTGTCTGCATCCTCCAAGACCGCAACCAGCCCTGATAGGCGCGGTCGTCCAGGTCAACGAAACTGGTGGCCGGAAGCACCCCCGCCGTCGCGGTGAAGGCCTGGGGATACTTCGGGAGACTACCGCCCATGGTCTGTAGTACGGTGTTGGCAGGCAGGTAGTCGATCAGTCCATAGTAGCCCAGGGCGTGGCGCAGACCGAGCATCTGGTTATCCCGCCAGGAGTGGCGCGTCTCGACTGAGCCGAAGGCGCCGGTTGGTGTACCGGTCGGGTTGTCATCGGTGAGGAAATCGCGGGTGTACAAGCCAGTCGTATCGCCAAGTTGCGGATGCGTGCGCACGTGGCTCGCCAGCCCATAGCGGCCATGGCGGTTGTCGGTCGCGAATTGCAACGAGATGTCGCCGCGAAACCAGGTGCGTGGATCGGCCGCCGACCAGTGCTCTGGCGACCAGCCACGGTCGTACTCCCGCCGTGAAATCGTGGCGTCAATGCGCCCCGCCAGCAGGCCAGCGGAGATCTCCGGATCAAAGAAGCGCAGCGGGCGCTCGAAAAACTCCTCGGCCGCGGTCAGGTCACGGAACGGCGTGAACGGCCGCCCGAGGATGGTGGAGGTGTTACCGACATGGGATCTCCAATCCCCATCCTTTGTCCGTCGCAGCGCATCGTTGTCGAACGCGGGGCGAAGCCCTTGGCCGTTGGCGGGATCGTAGGGGTCACCTGCCGGGGCGTCGTACAACGTCCAGAAATCCGCCTCTTCCAGCACCGCGATAACACCCTGCCTCAGCATGGCGTTTTCTTGAGAGCGCCGATTGGCGGCGCTGATGCTGGCCACCGCAGCGCGGAAGGCGTAGAAAGCCGTGCCGACGACGATCAGGCCGATGGCCATGGCCAGCAGTAATTCCAGCAGGGTGAAGGCGCGGCGCGGGAGCATATCAGCGCATCCGGGTAGGTAGGCGGGGATCGTAGACATTGAAGCGTCCGACGACCACTGCCTTCATGCGCAACGAGGTGGGTCGTTTACCGCGATCGTAGGAGCCGTTGCCGTTGCGGTCGGCGCCGAAGAGGCCGAGGTAGACGTCGCTGCGGTTGCGGTCCGGCAGATCGGTGAGCGGAGTGTACTGGTTGTCCCTCCCAGCGATCAGCGGTTTGCCGGTCGAGGCGTTGCGCTGGGCAGACGTCGCCCCGGGATCGACCGAGACTGGCGCTTCGACGAAGCACAGGGACTTCTCGGGATTGCGGAAGCTGTTCCAGCTCCCTTCGCCGGTGGGGTCCCAGAGCATGCGGCCGACGAAGGTGCTGTTCTGGCCTGAGTTTGTGTAGGGGTCAAGCGGGTAGCGTGCCGCATCCTGGGGTGCCGAGGGCGCACTCTCGAAATCCGCGTAGGACTGCCAGTCAACCGACCAGACGACGATCTGCCGGCAGCGTTCGGATGCGTCGAAGCGGGCAGTGAGGTTGTAGCGTGCCGTGACGCCCGCCGCGTCAGTGAAGACGCTTGCGGGCACCACCCAGTTGGTGCTACTGGCGTTGACCACCGGCTGGGGCGATAGCACACGCCATTGGCTGGCCGGCTCGGTAGAGCCCGCGACAATGCCGCTGGGCAGTTTCTCGTACAAGTCCCATTGCAGCAGCGGCACGTCGATCATCAGGGTGCGGTCGAGTGGCCGCGGCATGCCCCAGTCGTAGGGGCGATTGACCTGGATGGCCATGGCGAGGTCCTTGGCGTTCTCGAACCAGGCGACGATGCCGGACAGGGTGGTCGTGAGGCCGGCGATCGGCAGTGCACCGCCCGGCGGGCTCTGGAAGGCGTAACCGGGGATGATCACGCCCGCATCTAATTGCGCCTTGGTGTGGTGCCTCGTCAGACACATGCCGGCATGGGCCAGCACGCGGGCGGCCACCGCGCGGCGCGGCTGGTCGAGCAGGCTGTCGGTCATCGCCACCGTGGCACGAGCACCGCCAATCCAGGCGGGGTCTAGGCCAGTGGTGCGCGCGTACCACACCGCCAACGCCAGGTAGCGCCAGGCGCGCTCGCGGTTGGGCAGATCGTAGCCATTATAGGAATCGATTTTCGAGTACCACTCGTAGCCGGCTTCGCCCAGGTAGCCGGGATCGGTTACAGCAACACCGGCGTTGAAGTTGCCCGGGATGAACGAATGGTAGGGATGATGAAATTCTAGGTATGGGATGATTGGTCCGGGTGGGGCCGTGGTCAAGAAGGTCGTCTTCATCACGCGGGCCAGGTCGGCATCGGTGGATTCCCACAGCAACTGCCTGCTGGTGTTGGTATCCTGCTGGCCGAACGGCGGCGCGATGCTGGCCATGCGGATCGGCCAGGGCCGCCACGGAAAATGCCCGATACTGTTCTGCTGCGCGTAGCCGGCGAAGCCGACGACCAGGCGCTGCATTTCGTTGGGAGGTCCGACCGTGGCGTCCTCGGCACGGCCAAAGGTTGGCGGTCTGGGACTGGGATAGTAGAGCGTGCCGCCATCGGCGAGTATCTGCTGGATCTCGTCGTTGTCGCTCTCCAGGCGACGGGCGATGACGAGCGGCATGGGGAGCAACCCGCCTGTGTTCATGCCCAGCAGCCGCGTCTCCAGATCGTGTTCACTTATACGATTGCCCAGCGGCACCTCCCACGGGTTGGTAGCCTGCACGTGGATGTTCGCATCGGCGTTGGGCAGGCTGTTGAACGATTCCACCAGGTTGAGCGCGAGGGTGCTGGCCAGCACCTGCTGGCGGGCCTGCTCTTGCATGCGTACGCCGACCGGGATGGCGGCGAGGACGACGAGCATGCTGATGGCCAGCAGCAGCATGCTGATGGCGACCTCGAACAGGGTCAGGCCGGCGCGATGAAACAGCCTCATGGTACCTCTGGTTCCGAGCGCCAGCCAAGTCCAGGATCGTAAATGGCGACGCGTATGCGCGGCGACGCGGTCCCACGGGCAACCACGGCCAGCTCGCTGCACACCGGGCTCGGGGGTACCACTGGCCGGGCCAAGGCAAGTAGGTCGTTGGGGCCGAAGGCGCTGGTCCAGGTTTGTGTTGCCCGCGCGGTGGGGTGGCCGCGCGTGCCGATCGACACCGGGTTGGTGGCGGCCGCTGAGGCAAGCGGCACGCCGGTTCGCCAGTCGTAGAACCAGACGAGGGTACCGGTGAACGGTACCGCGGTGCCGGCGAAGCCTTGAGCGACCAGCATCTCGACAGATCGCGGCAGTGAGATGCGCAGCAGCGGACGAGCCGCGGCGCCGGTGTCGGGCTGGCCGTCACCGTCGTCATCGGCCATGAGTATGTCGGTGGCCGTAGTTCCGAGCAGCACGACGACATAGGCCTCGTCGCCAGGGGGCGCAACGATGGCCATGCCGTACGTTTTTCCGAGCACCGGTTGGCGCGTCATTGCCAACAGGCGGGCCTCGCGGTGGACGCGTAAGAGGACGTCGGCGGCGCCGGACAGGCGAGCGACGCCAGCAGCATGCAGCACCGCTGGCGTCGCGATTGCTGCCAGCAGGGAGATGATCGAAATGACCATCACGAGCTCGATCGCACTGAAGCCACAGCTCGCAAGTCTCATGGCAGGGGATACCATAGGTTGTCGCGGGAGCCGTCGCGGTCGTCCCCCGTCGGAACAGCGGCCGCTGGCGGGGTCTGGAAGACATCGTCGCCGCCTGGACTCCAGGCGAAGCAGCCGTCCGCCCCGGCACTGCCGATGCGGTACTCGCCGGCGCGCACCAAGCTGACGAGCAACTCGCGGCCCCAAGCATCGTAGAGACCAATCCCACGTATGCGGTAGGTCTTCCAGGTGCTGTCCGCGGGATCGCGAAAGCGGCTGAGCGGTTGCCTCGAGGTGGAGAGCGGTTCGCGCACCACTCGGTTCTGCCAGGCGAGATCAGTATCGGATGCTGGCGTATAGATGGCGCCGAGGCCAGTCAGTTCGGCGAGCGCACCCTCGCTGACCAGCGACTGCACCGCCCGATTGTGTTCGGCGGTATCGGCGTCCGGTTCGACGAGAAAGCCGCTGCTGGCCGGAGTGCTGGTCTTGCCGCGACCAAGAGTCAGCCGTCGGTAGGTGGTCACCTCGAGACGGGGCGCGCCGAGGATGCCGATGCGAGCGCGATCAAGGCCGTAGAGCAGCGGCACCGCCGTCTCGGCGTAGCGGTCGTCGGGCAGGAGCAGACGGACGTCGTCGGACGAGGTGTCGAGCTGCCCAGGCGCCACGCCACGCAGGGCCTCGCCGGTAGCCGGCAGTAAAGCGCCCCCGGCGCGAACGAAGGCGGGGCGCGGTGCCACGGAGCCAGCCAGCGGATGTTCGGCCGGTTCGATGCGCCCGCCGCTATCTGCCGCCGACTGCGCCAGGGTGGCGCCGAGAGTCTGGATGATCGCGCCGCTACGTTGCCGACGAGCCTGCTGCATCAGCGGACCGGCGGCAGCGATGATCAGGCCGGTGAGCAACAGGATGATCCCGATCACGGCCAGCAACTCGATCAGAGTGAAACCGCGTGCCATCAGCGCGCCCTCCACGAGTGCGGGTTGTCGGCAGCTGCCGGTGATCCGGGCGGTCCGTCAAGGCCGTCAGCACCAAGTGACCAGATGCCGAACGGCGAACTGCCGTAGACGCCGGCCGCCTGAGTGATGTGGAAGGGCCGCTTCCACGCATCAAGCGGTCGGCCGGCGGCATCGGCGCGCCCCGGGCCGACCGGTAGCGCGAGCATCTCGACAGCGCCGAGATAGCCGCTGCGGTACAGGGCGTGGTGGGCGTGCGCGGTCGCGGTGATGGCTGGCTCCTCGTCGGCCGGCCGACCATCGATCAGGCCGTCCTCGTTCCAATCCCAAATCCGATAGGCTCGGCTGCGCCCCGCGGTGGCATCCCACACCGTCCACTGCTGCACGCGGTAGGCATCCATGGCGCCGGCAATCGCCACAACGAGAGCCTGGGTCTGGCTGGTCCGGTTATTGCGTATAAGCACATTGTAGACGGGGATGCCCAGGCCCATGAGACTGAGGATGATCGCGATCACGACGATTAGCTCGATCAGGGTGAAGGCGGTTGTGGTGCGCCGGCCACGGAGCTGGCACGTGTCTGCCGACTGTTCCATGTCGCCATCATAGGCGCCCCAGCCGGAGATGAAAGGGGCCCTGCAATGGCCCTTCGGATCGCCCTTCGGATCGCCCTTCGCATGGCCCTTCGGATGGCCACGCTGTCGTCCATGATCATGTTGCAGTGTCGGCATATGGGGTCTTATCAATGGAGTGTCACGAGCTAATGAACCTTGATGAAGTGCCTTGCTGATCTTGTTCTGGCGTATCACACATCGATATGGGAAGCCGGAGGCGGCCCAATCCGGCGTGCACCGTCTCGGCCAGCAAGCGATTGCCGCAGTCGTTGGGATGGACGCCATCGGCGAGCCAGCCGCTGCGCGTGGCTAGGGCGGCGTACACGTCGATGAGCGGCAGCCCTGCCTCTGCCGCCATGCCAATAATCACCGGTACGATCAGGCCGCCTAGGATCGTGCTATGCGGTGCATCGATGCCCGGGAAGGAGGTGTCGATCGGCGGCGGGGTACACAGGACCACCTGCGACCTCGGGGACAGGGCGCGGAGTTCGTCGATGAAGGTGGCATAGGAGGAGGCGAACAACGGATTGCCGGCGTGGTTCCACGGCGCTGTGTCGTTGGTCCCGAGCATCACCACCAGGATGTCGCCGCCGGCGGCCATCGCCCGCCGCCACTCCTCACCGCCATGGTAGACCTGCCGATCGCTCGGGACGATGCCGCCGCCGTTCATTCCAGCGTTGACCACGCGGAAGGACGCACCGAGCAGCGCCTGCAGGCGGTCGGGATAGGGCTCGCCGCCGAGCTCACGGTTGCCGAAGGTGATGCTGTCGCCGATGCACACCACCACGGTAGGACTCATGGCAGCACCGCGATGCGCTTCCTGGCGGCGTCGGATTCGGTCAGCGTCCGACACACCACGCAACGCTTGCCGGCGAGGCGGTCGCCGCGTCGATCCCGTGTCTCGCGCGGGCCGTCGCCACCGCTGCCGAGCAGGCAGATCGAGAACACCCGCAGGTGGCTGTCGCCGATATGCACGACCGAGCTGTCGCGGCCGGTCGCCACCGGCGCCCCGGCCAAGGCAACCTGGTTGATGACCAACTCCGCCTTCGCGGTCACCCCGCGCCGGCTGGCGCCAATGTTGCTGATGAGCGAGCTCAAACGGACAACCGTCCGATCCAACCGGTCACGCAACATGTCACGCAACATGTCACGCAACATGTCCATGCATGCCTCCAGGTGTGTGGCCCGGCCCTAGAAGCGTATTGTTACTATTGTCTCGTGACACAAAGGCTTATTTTGATATTTTTCGAGATGTCGACACGGCCGGATGATACACAATAGGCTTGAAACCGTGCCTGAACGCACCCCGTTGGGTATGGCTTCGTGTATACTCCCCGACATCACGAAACCGATGGCGTGGGCTTACTCCAACCCGCTCATCCGTCCCAACACCGACGCAGCCAGACCGCGGTAACTGTCGTCAACGCTGAGCGTCAGCACCTTGGCCATGTCCATCTCATCGGTGCACTGCACCACTTCGGGATAGACCGGCAGGCGGGCGCCGTGGCGGACAAAGACCGGGATGCGTTCCAGGGGCGATCGGACGTCCCGCAGCCAGCGGCCGCCGGTTTCCTTGATGCCGCTCCACAGGTCGACCCACTCGCCGGCGGGCAGGTAGACGTCACGGACCCCCTCGTCGTTCATCACGGGCGCCACCAGCAGGTCGTCGCCACAGAGGAACTGGTCGCTGATGCCCCAGCACTGGGGATCGCGGGCGTCGTGCAGGACCAGGGCGCGCAGGATCGGAAAGCCGCTGCGCACCGCCTTGGCGCCCTGGGCCATGAGGTAGGGGATGAGGGCGTAGCGCAGGTTCAGCCACCCGCGCACCGTATCCGCCACCGCTGGGTACTCGTAGGGTTCCCGGGCGCTGGTGCCGTGGTAGCGCAGGTGCGAACTAAAGACGCCGAACTGAGTCCAGCGCAGGTAGAGCGCGTCGCTGGGCCGGTGGTTCATGAAGTCGGGCAAGCCGTGGAAGCCGGGCACGTCGTGGCTCCAGAAGGCGAAGCCCGAGAGGCCGAGATGGAGCCCTCCACGCAGGCTGCCGGCGAGGCCGTCCCAGCTGCAAGCACAGTCGCCGCCCCAGTGGATGGGGTAGCGCTGGGCGCCGGTCCAGCCGGCCCGGGCCCAGATCAGGGGCTCACCGGTGAGCTTGTCGGTGATCTCGAAGGCGGCCTTCTGGTAGAGCACGCCGTAGAGGTTGTGCAGCAGCTGCGCCGGCATGCCGGCGTAGCGGGCGTTCATGTCGATGTCCTCGCCGAAGTCGGTTTTGATCACCTTGGCGCCGAGACGGATGAGGTCCGCGATCAGGCCCTGGTACCACTGCACCGCCGCCGGGTTGGTGAAGTCGATGTGGCCCTCGTACTGGATACTGTCGCTGAAGTTCGAGCCGCCCACCGCGTCGGTCTGGCGGGTGATCCAGCCCTCGCGGGTGGCTTGCTCGAAATGCTTGGTGCCGCTCGACACCCGTGGGTATTGCCAGAGCGAAATACGGTAGCCATGCTCGCCCATCCACGCCATGTAGCCGGCGGGATCGGGGAAGCGCTCCGGGCTGAACTCCCACTCGCACTTCCAGTCCTTGCGGAACCAGCCGGTGTCGAGGTGGAGGACGTCGCAGGGGAATTTCTCATCCCGTAAACGGCTGGCGATGCCGCGGGTCTCGGCGTCGCTGAAGTAGGTCATGCGGCTCATCCAGGTGCCGTAGGACCAGCGCGGAACGTCGTGAGGGAAGCCGGTGAGGCGACGGTAGTCGCACAGGATGCGCTCCAGCGGGTTCGCCGCCCCGGCTCCGCCGAAGAGCACGAGGTCGATGGCCCCCTGTTTGACCAGCGCCTGGCTGGCCCGGGTCGAAACGTCGGCGAGCGACAGACGAAGGTGGGCACTGGTGAGCAGCAGCACGCCGTAGCCGCGGCTCGACAGATAGAACGGCACGTTCTTGTAGCAGCGCCGGTTGTTCACCCCGAGGCCGTCCATGTTCTCCAGCACCAGGGTAGAGCCCGCGAGGTCCATGCGCGCAAAGCGTTCGCCAGTGCCGGCGAACTTTTCATCCGGTCTGGCATGAAGCGAGAAGAGGGCTCGTGTAGCGACGCCATCAGGGCCGCTAACGTAGCCGAGAGGCACCGACTCCACCTGCGTGGGGAAGAATGTGTCGCTGTCCATGAAGGGCAGGGCGGTGATACCGTCGGGATAGACGGTGGCGACGAAACCGATCGCCGGTGCTGCGAGCAGATCGCTCCAGTGCCGGATGGGGCGCTGGGTGGTTTTCAGCTCCAGGCGCAGACGGCCCTGGGCGTCGTGAACCTGCCAGCCGTCAGCGATGGCCTGCACCGTCAACGGGACCTGGCAGAGGTCCGCTGCCATCTCCAGCATGGGGTTGTTGGCGTCTGCCGGCAGGACACCGGCAAAATCAGCGCTGATACGCAGGATGGAATCGCCATAGGCGCGCACGAGCAGTTGGTGGCTGCGGGGCGCCAGGTCCTTGACCTGTTGGAATTTGGCGTCCCCCGCCTGGCAGGTGTAAGCGGTGAAGGGGACGCTCAGCCGCACACCCTCGGCGCCAGCCAGCACCGCCGTCGGCGGGCCTGGTCGCCAGAGCAGATCGCCGGTGTGGGCGGACTGCTCCAGGTCGAGCAGATCGTAGGCAAAACGATTTAGGTTTTTCATAGTTGGCTGACGCTAGGGACTGGAGAGAAATGCTAGAGCGGACCGCTGATGGTGAATGGGGAGAGCTTGGGCGTAACCGCCGGCGGCGATCACCTCCTACGGCTTCCCCGGCCTGCTCACGTACAGGTCGACGCGAAAGCGGCTACCCGCCTGCTTGGTGTCCTTGTTGCGCGTCTCCTTGAGGTCCTCGCCCTGCTTGTCCCAAAACCACAGATCGTGTCCGGCGCTGTAGATCGCATTGCCGCCAACGAAGCTCATCGAGGAGTCCACGTTTTTGAAAACGGGACGGGTATCGGGGATGCCGCCCACCACCGGATAAATAAAGCTGGCGAGAATTTCGGTCTTCGCGCCAGCGCTGGCCCAGAGCTTCGACGAATCGTACTCGGTCTTGAACCCCAGGGCCCAGATGGTGGCTCCGGCGCTCTCGATGTTTGGGCCCTCGCCGTGCTCCTCGGGATTCCACTGGCGCACCCACACCTGCTGTGGGTGGTCGAAGTGGTAGTCGCAGCCCTCGACGTCCTCCATGAAGAGTTTGCCGCAGCCCGCCGCCGTGCGGTAGGTCTGCGGAGTGGCGTGGCGGATCACCAAGGTGGCTGCGCCCTGGTGGAGCAGGCTGCCGATGTCGAGGCGTTCGATATGATAGGTGCGTTTGGCGTCGGCCTCGGCGACTATCAAGCTGGGCGCGCCGGCCTTGGGATCGAGCTGCACGATGCTGCCTCGGCACATGCCCATCAAGCGCTCGACCTTGCCGCGCAGCTGCACTGGCGCCCCGACCTTGTAGATGCTGTTGGGGAAGAGCACGGTCTTGGCCCCGGAATCGATGGCGGCCTGGATGGCCGGGCCCCAGTCCTCGCCGTTCTTCTTGGCCGCGAAGTCCTGGATGTTCACCCAGTCCTTGGCCGGATCGCCCCAGGCCACCACCGGGGTGTTCTCTACCGGCAGCTTGAGCGAGGTCGCCTCGCCACCACGAGGCAGGATCGGCCGGTCGCCGACGTACTCGGCGATATCGCCCTTCACCTCGGGCCGCTCCTCGACCTTGTCGCGCTTGTTCCAGGCCGACCAGAACTCCTCCTTCTTGCGGATGCTGGCTCCGTAGCCGGCGACCTTCACCGCCCGGCAGTAGAGCCCGCCCTCGCTCTCGATCGCCGCGGCGTCCTTGCCACCGCCCTTAAGTTCGCTGTCGAGCAGCACGCACATGCTGTTGCCGCCCCGGCCGATCAGCGCCGGCACCGTGTTGTCGCTCGTCAGGTGGCGGATGCCGATGATGTTACCCTCGTTGAGGATGCCGACCTGCTTCTGACCCTTGAGCCGCAGGTCCTCGATGGTCTGGCTGTATTCCTGGAACTTCAGGTGTACGCCGCGATCGAAGCCGGTGATCGAGACGTCCTTGATCAGCGAAGGGCCCGCGGTCTTGAACGTGAGGTCGAGCCCGGTGACTCCGGCGCCGTCGCCCGAGCGCAGGTCGATACGCTCCATGCCGCCGATGTTGTTGCTGTGGTATTCCATGGCCTTGGCGCCGGGATTGCCCGTGCCGGTGTCCACCGCGAAATCGAAGGCCCAGAGCCCGATCGAGCTGCCGTTGGTGCCCCCGCCATAGCTGTCCTCGGCGCGACTCCAGGTGCTGGAACAGCGCAAAACCGCCAGCGGTTGCTTGGCATTCTGGTACTTCGCCGCCTTGTCGACGAGCTTGATCACGGTCTTGTCGCGACCGGCGCCCTGCAGCACGCAGAAGCGATTCATCTGCACCACGTCACTGACCAGGTAGGTGCCGGGCGCAAGCTGGAGCGTGAAGAGATGGGCGGGCTGCTTGTCGCCGATCTCGCGCAGGGCTTTCTGGAACGCTTTGGTGTCGTCAGTGTTCCCGTCGCCGACTAGGCCGAAGCAAGCCTTGGCGTCAATGGCGCCGCTCGAAGCAGGCAGTAGACCACCGGTGCTCTCGAAGCTCACGCCCTGGAGTGGGCTGTCCACCGCGCGCAGGAAGCCGGCGGGCTTCAACGCCTGAGCGCTGACGCGCAACTCGTCCACCCAGCCGTCGAGAGCGTCGCTGGCGGAGCGCCCACCCAGACAGAGCGGGGCCTCGTCCCAAGTGAGCGGCTTGTCGACCTTGCGGGTCCAGCTCAGCCAGTAGTCGCCATACGCGCTGACAGTCTTGGCTTCTGCGTCGTAAACGATGGCAAGATGCCGCCACCAGAGGTTGTTCTGGTCCAGCCTGGCGCTGGTGACGTAGTGGCCAACGCTGCCGCCCTCTTCGCCGCCACCGACCGTGGCGAAGAGCCCGCTAACGTAGGTCTGATTCCACTGCCCGAGCCGGTCGAAGCTCATCGCCGCTAGACCGCCGCCCTCGCCAGCGCGGCTCTTGCCGAGCACCCACTCACGTCGGCGATTCTCCTTCGCCGGCTTGGCAAAGCACTCGATGGTGAAGCTGCCACCCGGCCTCTGCGCCGCCGCAAAAGCGGCCTCCAGCCAGCCCTTCTCGGTCACGCGCAGCGAGCCCTTGTCCTCGCGGCTCTTCTTCGCCTGCGGGTCGTAGATGTACTTCGCCGGCAGTTCCTTGGCGTCGTACACCAGGCCCTCGCCCTTGGGCGACAGCTCCGGCCCAGCACCAAGCGGCTTGAGTGGAGCGCTGCACGCGCCCTCGCCGTCGAGGCTCCAGTGCATGGATGGCGGAGCAGGCTCGCCCGCGGCGAGGCCGCCCAAGGCGAGGACGAGGAGCAACTGGCGCATAGCGGCGTCTCCACAGGTGGCGTAAGGCTGACGGTATAACGGAGACATCACCAGCACGTGACGACTTGTCTCGCGACAATAAATAATAGACTGTTTGACGGAAACAATAAGGATGGCCACTCGTGCGATTGCCGACGTGATGGCGAAACCGTTCGATGTCCGTCGGGATCTCCTGATCCGCTTTACCCCTGCCATCGGATGTTGATCATATCACCATGCGCCCATCCCGTCGTCTACAGGTCCACGCATGAAGCGCTCCGCTCAACGTCCTACCCGCGCGCCCACTCTCACTGACGTTGCCAAACAGGCCGGCGTATCGCGACAGACCGCTGGCGCAGTCCTGGGCGGCAAGGAGCACCTCTTCCGCAGTGGAACGATAGACGCTGTCCGCAACGCCATGGAGGTGCTCGGCTACCGGCCATCGGCGATCGGCCAAGCCCTGCGCCAGGGCCGCAGCGGCACCATCGGCCTGATTCAGGATAGACTCAGCTATCGCACCCAGTTGAACCCCAGATTGCTCTCTGGCCTTGAGGTGGCACTGACTGGACGCGGCTTGCAACTGATCTTTGCCGGTCTGTCCGAAGATGCTGACCCGCCAGACGTGCTGAGGCGCATCGTCGCTGAGGGCTTCCTGATCAACTACCACGCCACGCCGCCGCCCGCTCTTGAGCGGGCCCTCACCGGGACCGCGCCAGCGGTCTTCCTCAACGTCGTCCTCCCTGCCTTGGCGGTCAGCCACGACGAACGTCAGGGTGCCTTTGCTCTCACCACCCGCTGCTTCGAGCGGTTCGGCTCCGTTGGCTGGATCCATGGCCGTCCGGCTACCCAATCCGACCAAATGGCGGAACCGCATCATGCCCTCGGTGACCGTCGGCAAGGCTATCTCGACGCCTGTGCAGCCACCAAGACAGAAACCTGGTTTGGCGATTGGCTCTGGGGTGTAAACCAACCAGCGATCGTTGAGCAACTTGGCAGGCTGCTACGGAGCCCCAACCGTCCGCACTGTCTGATCCTCGATGATGGCCTTGAGACGTGCTTCCTCGCCCACATCGCTGCCGCCCAGGCCGGCCTGGAGGTTCCGCGCCAGGTGGCATTTGCCACCTTTGGCGATCACCATTGCGACAACCTGGGCTGGCTCATGCCGATGGCGCTGCGAGATTGGAATGCCATGGCACGTGCGGCAGTAGCCATGCTCTGCGAACTGCTGGCCGGCGCCTCGTCTGTGCCCAGCCAGAAAATATCATTACAACACGTTTAAACGTCTGTCGGGCCTCTTGATAATTTTGTTAGGTCCTATATTGTCACGTGACAATGACAAGGCAATCAGTTCTATCCCCCGACATCTCCGATCTGGTCCGTTTTGTCCGGGCAGGTGACGCCACCGCTGCCGTTGACATTGCCCACGAACTAGCCGGATCGGCTGATCCGCACCTGGACGCCTACGCACGTTGGGCGTTATGCCGCTTCGCCCCAGCGCGCCCATCGCAAATCTGGCATGTCGATGCGGCCGTGACCAGTGCCGATTGCGACGGCTCTGAAGCAGCCCCGTTCACCACTATCGCCGAGGCGATCGCTCAGGCTGCAGCAGGCGATACCGTCGCCATCCGGCCCGGAGACTACCGCGAGACGATTGCCCCGTGGACTGGTGGCCGGAGCGGACTCCCCCTGACCATCGTAGCCACTGCCCCGGGAGTGCGGGTTCTGGCGATGGATCGTTGGGCACCTGCCTGGCGCGATCACGGAGACGGGTGCTGGTCGACCCCCTACGAGCGGCTGGCCTGGGACCGCTCGCGGCCGGGCCCGGCCCCTGGGACCGAGCATCCCCGCAACCGCTGCGAGCAGATCTGGTGCGATAGCGATCTGTTGCCGCATCTTGCCTCGATCGAAGAGTTGCGCCGGTCGCCGTGCGGCTTCGTCACCGTCGATGACGGGATAGCCGGTGAGCTGTGGATCCGCATCGATGGCCGGCCGGTCGGCCGTATCGAGCGCTCGGTGCGCCAGCAATGCCTCGCCCCCCTGGTACGCGGTCTGTCCCACATCCAGGTCCGCGGTATCGCCTTCGTCGGTGGCGCGGCGCACGCATGGACCGGGGGGAACTGGCACGTCATCGACCAGATGGCGGTGGTCAGCGTGTTTGGTGGTGACCACTGGCTGATCGAGGACTGTGACATCGGCTGGGGCGATGCCCAAGGCGTCGGCCTCGGCCAGGGCGGCTTCGCTGCAACCACTCGGCATCTGGTACCGGTCAACGTTGATGGGATCGACCTCGGCGACAGCCACCATACCTCACGGCCTGAGGGCGGCAGGAACACCTTGCGCCGCTGCAAGGTCCATCACCACGGCATCGCCGGCGTGGTCGGCATCGGCTCGACTGATCACTTACTGATCGAAGATAACGACGTGGACGACAACGGTCGCAAGGACAACGCCGGTTCGTGCGAGGAGGCGGGGATCAAGCTGCACAGCGCCCGTGACTGCGTGATCCGCAACAATCGGGTCCGACGCAACGATTACGGCATCTGGCTGGACTGCGAATGTGAGCGAAACCGGGTCACTGGCAACCGCCTGGAGGACAACCGCAACAACCAGCTTTTCCACGAGTTAAGCCCTGGGCCGTGCTGGATTGATAGCAATGTGGTGGTCGACCGCGGAGGACGCGGCACCGGATTCTACACTCACGACGGCAATCACTGCCTGATCTTCAACAACGCCTTCCTCGGCTGCGCCTCCGGCATCCGGGTGCGCGCCCTGTTCCACCGTCGCCATGGCGATGGCTACACCACGACTTGTGACAACCGCATCGCCTGCAACCTGATAGTCGGCGCCAGCCTGGGCGCGGTCAGCCTGATGCCAGACAAGCCACGCAATGAGCGCAACGTTTCAGACGGGAACGTCCTGTGGATCAGTGGACGCGAGCCAAGCCTGCGTCAGGAGAACACCGGCGATGTCGGAGTGCGCTGGGAGGACACCGCTTACGGCCGCCACTATGGTGTGCGTGGTGGCGGCGACGCTGTGGTCTCTCTGCCGGTTTGGCAGCGCGGCTTCGGCCAGGATCTCGGCAGCACCGTGATGCCGCCGGCCTTGGCTTGCGGCGACAGCGAGCCGCAACAGGTGGCAGCCGCCCTGCTGCGCGCCCGCCACCGCCTTGGGCTCGGATCCGACCTGCCTGAGTGCTGGGATCTCAGTCTGCCCATTGCTGGCGGGTGGATCGCAGCCCTCGGCGGCGATTGCCGGCTGGCCCGGCAGGTGTGGATGGTCCAGGTCGCACCGGATGCCGGCTTGGCACTGTGGGACGGTCCGAACGGCAAACAGTTGCTGCGTTGGCATGGCGACAACGCAACGATCGAGGGCGGCTCGGGCTGGCCAACAAATCTGCTCGATGAGGCTCCCGCGCCGGAGCTCACGGTGACTGGTGGCGAACGTGCCGATCTGCCCCTGCGCGGCGGCGCGATCGCGTGGGCAGACCCCCGCCTCGCCGCCACCGCCATCGCGGGCAGGATCGCCGTAGCCCCTGGTCACGATGCTCTGCACGGCGACTGGCGCGTGCTCCTCGCCGACGGCGACAGGCTGCACGTCCTACGCATTGCCATCCGCCCGGCGCTGGCAGTGGCAATGATCTCTGGCGAACCGTCACCCAGCGGCAACGCCGTGCTGGTCGCGGTCGACAACCACCATGGCGAGGCGATGCGAGTTGCGGTCTCGGCCCGGATAGGCGAAGCGACTGGCCGACTGGAGACCGTCCTGCTGCCGCGCCAGCGTAACCTCGTCGCAGTGCCGATGCCGGCGCCGGCGGCGGACGCCGGGCTGGCCGAAGTCCGGGTCGAGGGGACCGGAGCATCGGCCGAGGACCGGCGCCTGGTGTCCTTCGCACGGGCTGGACGGGACGCCTGGGGTACCGAACACGACCTCAACGCCTTTCCCGACGGCTGTTTCCCCGACGGCGCCTGGGCCTTCATCCTCTACCAAGGCACGCTGCGCGCCTCGTGGCGTGCGCGCTGGGACGCTGACGCCCTGCACGTCGCCATCGACTGCCACCACCGTCGGCACCACCAGCTGCGCGATGATCCGCACGGCTGGCACACCGGCAGCGCCGCCTTCGTGTCAGTGCGGCCTGGCCCGGGAATGCCGGGGACCGAGCTTGGTCTAGCCCTGCGCTCGGACACCGGTCAGGCACTGTGCGGCTTCCGCAAGTCGATCGACACCGTGCGCTATCCTATCGAGGCCACCGCCGCCGTCCCTTTTTCGATCAGCCGCACGGGCGATATCACCGCCTATCGCCTGTCGATCCCATGGCTGGTCATGGGCTCGGAAGCTGCCCCGGTCGCGGGCAGCGACCTGCCATTCAGCGTCATGGTGACCCAGGAGGACGGCAGCGGGTCCTATGGCCTGCAATGGTTCTTCGGCATCGACTACCACCACCACGAGAACGACGAGGCGTGGATGGGCCGTTTGCGTCTGGACCGTTGAAACCGGCATGTCCAGGGTGGAGCCAGCAGGCGACGCACAGCCTTATGAACTGACATAACGGCTCACCCCAAGAAACCGCTGCGTTCCCACGCATGTTTCCAACGAGTTTTCCACCTACCCGTTCGCGGGTTTGGGCGTGTCATGTTTGCAACATACGGCTGTCGAGGACCGTGCCGATCCCCAGCTCAGGCCAGGGTCAGCGGTAATCCTGCAACGCTAAATGGCACCGCCACCTGCTCACGCCGGCTCCAGAAACGCAGTAGCAGACTGGCGTCGTCGAAGATCTCGCTGCTAAATGTGCGCGAATCGGTCTGGCCGTCGCCGCCGCCGCCCCAGCTCTGGTTGATCGTCTCGCCGGTGGCATCGATCGGTAGGATGTCCTCGAGGCGGTCGAAGCCGCCGGAGGCGACGCGCAAGGTTAGCTGACCGTCGTCTTCGCGCGCCAACTCCATCGTCATGCCGAGGGCGGGCAGTTCGACGCGGCTGCCGACCAGGTTGCCGACCGGCCCCAGCGCGATCTCCAGTAAATCGCCACCGACCAGAGAAAGGCGCGCGACGCCGGCAAGTTCAGCTAGGCCGGCGCAGCCGCCGTCCGGCAACGGCAAGGCCAGCTTGACGTAGGAGTCGCGCCGTTCGCGCTCCCACGAGCTGTAGTTCTCAGCTCCGAGATCCTCGCGGGCGTCGGCGGGTCGCAGGTCGTCGCCAGCACAGGATGTCGCCGACGACAGGGTCACGCCCTGCGTCGCCATGGCGGTCCACGCCGGATCGAGGTCGAAGACGAAGCGTACGTAGAATTCGGCTGAGACCTGCCAGTCGGACTGCGGGTCGTCGCGCCGGCGGCGGAGATGCATGTCGAGTTCAGTTATGTGCGCGATCAGGCTCTCGGGCACGGTCGCCGCCGACGTCGGCAGCTCCGCGTCGGCGGCGATGCGCTGCGCCTTGGGCGCATCTGCTACTGAACCGCCGCCCATCGCCGCACTCATCGCCTCGCCCATCTGGGCAAAGCCCTCGGCAAGCGGCTCGACCGCAGCACGCAGCGCCTGCTCGACCAGCTGCGCCGGATCGCCGCCAAAGGTCGCTTCCAGCGAGGCAGGCAGGTCAATGCCACAGCCGCCGTCATATGGCCGCACGACGAAGACGAAGCGCTGCTCAGTGCCGTCAGAGCCGATCAGTCGGGTCGGCACCCGCACGCCGGCTTCAACCGGCTCGGACTCCAGTACCTCGACCGCAACCACACCGGGCGGGCCATGCGCGCCGCCCGACAGGCCCTCGCGACAGTCAGGATGCACTTCAATGAGGGCCGCGTCAGAGTCGCCGGCGGCGCTCGCCGCCATGAAGCGCGCCACGCAGCCGCTGGGGCCGGGGTCGGCGCCGTCCGCGCCGGTGATCGACATGGGCATGGCAAGCTCCTTGGCAGGCGCGGCAAATGCGCCACTTGCTTGATACACGCGGAAGGGCCAGGGCAAGGACCGGCAGGCGATACGCGTACAGCCAGTCCTTGTCCGCCAGCCCCGCACGGGCAGCGTGGCAGCATGGATACCACCGCCCTCGAACGTTTCGTTCTTGCCACTGACCGTACCGCGGCCCTCGCCGGGTTGGTCGCCGGTAGCGACGACTGGTACCGCTTCCATGCTCTCGAAGCGGTGCATGCGCGCGACGGCAAGCGCTTGAAGGCACTGATCGCCGAGTCGCGGCAGCACAGCGGCAGCCTGCCGGACTGGGCCGACCCGCTACTCAACCGCTTGCTGCTGATCCGCGCTGATGAGGAACCGGAGGCCGTGCGCAGCTGGGCGAAACGGAATTTCGATCTTGAGTGCGCCCACCAGGCCCCGACGGACGAGGACGCCCCGCCCAGTCACGCCAGCTCCCTGCCCGCCGACCTCTTCGCGCCGAGCCAGCGCCTAGCAGACGCCGGCGACCGCTGGCTGCACATCACCGCTGCCGCCCTCGACTGGGCCCTCAACCAGGCTGACACGGAAAAGCTCGGCGACGACACGCTGCGCGACCTGCTCAAGCGGGTGGAAAGCCCAGACTATCCGGCGCTGGTGCGGCTGATCGTGCGCGATTTGCAGCATGACGATTCCGGCGGCTTTGGCTCGCTGACGATCCACCTGCTTCTAACCCTCGCCCAGCTGCATGAGCTGGCCGGCCAGGATGCCAGGCTGCGCCTGCGTCACGATGCCCGCTGGGTTGCGGCGGTACTGGCGCGTATGCGTCCCGAACCGCTACCCGAGGATCCTCGCGATCCCGCTGTCCTCGCCTGGCTGCAGGCCGCCTGGGCCTTCGTCGAGGGGCTGCCGCCGGCCTTCGCCAGCCTACAGGCGCACGTCCTGCATCACCTGCTGCACGCGCTATGGCGAGCCGACCGCACTGATGGTGTGCTGTTCCTGCGCTACCTCCAGCTGCCCCGCCGCACCGGCTACATGAAGGCCACCTGGTTGGAGCGGCAGGCCGAGTTCGCCCGCCTCGACGTGGACTTCCGTGACAGCACCGGCCTGCCCGCCATCGGCGACGACACGGCGCTCGTGCGTGATCATCTCGCTGCCGCCCTCTCCGCCGGTGGCAAGGCCGAGTCCTTCGCCACCTGGCTCGATGAACATTGGCTGCGACGCACCTGGGCCGCTCTGCGCATCCTGCATGGCGGCAGCACCCCAGCCGAACTCGCCGCCCTGGCTTCGCGTCTGGGCAGTGCCTCCGACTACCAGGCCCTGGTCGAGCGCGTCGACCTTGAGCTGTCGGAGCGCAACCATCTCCGACTCTCCGCCGACGAGCCGGTCGAGCTGCGCGTGTCGGCAAAGAACGTGCCGCGGCTATTGGTCAAGATTTTTCGCATCAACACCATCAACCATGTCCTCGCCTACGGCCACGACATTGACGGCAGTCTCGACCTCGACGGCTTGGTGCCCAACCGGCAGTTCGAGATCAGCTACGACCATTCACCGCAGGTTCGCCACGATGAGCGCATCGCGGTGCCGGACTGCGCCGGAGCCGGCACCTGGGTGGTCGAACTGATCGGCCGGGGTGTCAGCAGCCGCGCGATCATTAGAAAAGGCGCCCTGCAGGCGGTGTGGCGGCTCGGTGCCGCCGGCCAAGTGGTGACCATCCTCGACGCCGCCGGACACGAGCTGCGTGATGCCGCGCTGCTGCTCGGCGGGCGCGAATTCCGCCGCGCCGCCGGCGACGACGGCGTCATCCTGCCCTTCACCGCCCAGCCCGGCCAGGCCACCGCTCTGCTCGTGCACGGAGAGGTCGCCACGCCGTGGGCCTTCGCACAACTCGACGAGGTCTACACCCTCGACGCCAGTCTGCACCTCCCGGCCGAAGATCTACGCGGCGGAGGCCAAGCCCAGGTCGCCATACGCGCCCGACTGCACCTGCACGGCCATGCTATCAGTCTCGACCTGCTCGAAGACGCCCACCTCAACGTTGTGACCACGGACCTGCAGGGCGTCGAGATCGCCAACCGCACCGCCGTGACCCTGACCGACGATGGCATGCTGCTGCACCGCTTCAGCCTGCCGGTGGGCACGCAGCGCGTTGCCGTCAACCTCGGAGCCCGACTGAAGCGTCTCGACGGCACGCTCATTGAGCTTGGCGCCGCTGCCATCGAACGGGCGGTGGCGACGATCGATGCCGGGTCGCTCACCGAGCAAGTGCTGCTACTGCGCCACACCGACGGCGGAACCCTGCTGGTCACTGGCAAGAACGGCGAACCGCGTCCTGGCCGCGTCGTCACCCTGCAGTTCACCCATCGTTGGTATGGCGACGCCATTCACCACACCCTCCAGAGCGACGCCGCTGGCGAAATCCAACTCGGCGAACTCACTCGGATCGTCAGCCTGCAGGCCAACTTGCCCAACGGCTTCCAGCGCAACTGGTCGCTGGCAGGATCCGGAGATGCCTGGCCGCAGCGGCTGTGCCTGCCGCCCGGCCAGGGTTGCGAGCTACCGTGGTCTGGGCCGCTCGAAAGCCGCGCGGTGGAGTTGCTGCGCCTGGGCTGGAACGGGCTGCCGCTGGAGCTGTTCAGCACCAAGGTCGCCCTGCGTGACGGTCTGCTGACCCTGCCAGCGCTGCCGGCGGGCCACTACCGCCTGCGAGCCCGCAGCCATGACGCAGTCTGCGACATCCTTGTCGCGCCGGCCTTCGTCCCGGGCTGGCTGCGCCATGCTGCTGCGCTCCTGCGCAGCAGTCGCACGCCGCTGCGTGTCGATACCCTGACGCTGGCGAGTAAGCGTCTGCGCGTGCGTATTAGTGGTCAGGATGGCGACTGCCGCGTGCTAATAACCGGCTCGCGCTTGGCAGAAGGCACCCCCGCAGACCAGGCTCTGACCGGAGACAGATGTGAACCTGCCGGCCCAGCGCAGGCCTGGTACGAGGCCGTCGCAGCCTACCAGAACGGCCGCGACCTCGGCGACGAGTACCGCTACATTGTCGAACGCGCCCGCACTCCGGCCCTACCTGGCATCATGCTCGCGCGGCCCGGGCTTCTGCTCAACCCATGGGCCATACGCAGCACCAGTACCAGCCGCGCCGAGGCCGGCGGCGGCAGCACGTTCGGCGCCGCGCCCTCGCCGGCCTGCGCCGCACCCTATGCCAAGGCCGACCGGTGCCGCGAGGAGAGCGAAGCCTATACCGCCGGCAGCGTCGAACCGACCTGGGACTTCCTCGCTCATGGTGCGGTTATGCTGTCCGCAACAACCACCGACGGGACGCTGGAGATTGACGCCACGCCGTTCGCAGGCTGCACCGTGATTGAGGTCCTGGTCCTCGACGACAGCACGCAGGCTGCCCGACGCCTGCTGGTGCCGCGCACTGCCGCGACTCTGACTCGGCGCGATCTGCGGCTGATGCGCGGCCTCGATCCGGCCGTGCATGTCGCCCAGCGCCAGGAGGTCACCCCTCTGCCACCCGGCAGCGTGCTTGAGGTGCAGGATCCACTAACCGCGCGACTCGGCTGGATCCCCGACCGCCTGCGTGCGATCAGCCTGCTGCGCGAGCTGGCCGACGACACCGACGCGCTCGATCCATGGGACTTTCTCGGCGGCTGGGAATCGCTCGGCGAGGCTGAGCGGCGCGACAAGCTCGGCGAGTTCGCCAGTCACGAGCTGCACCTCTTCCTCGCTCGCCGTGATCCCGCCTGGTTCACCGCGATCGTGTTGCCCTGTCTGCGGCAGAAGCGCGAACGCACCTTTGTCGACCGCTGGTTGCTCGGCGAAGACCTGCGCGATTGGCTACGCCCGGCGACCTTCGCCACGCTCAATGCGCTGGAGCAGGTACTGCTCGCCGAGGCCCTCGGCGGTGACGCCGCCAAAGCCATTGCCCGCAGCCTAGCCGACCGTTGCGAACTGGTCGAGATCGATCCGGAAGAACGCCACCGCCGCTTCCTCACCATGCTTGGTGGCGAGGGCGGCGATCTTGGGGATCTCAGCGAGGGCGGGGGTGGGAGCAGCGGCGGCCCGCCCACCTCCAACGCCATGCTCGGAGACATGTCCGACGAGGAGAGCGAACGCTCGAACGATAAGAATGCTGAGATGGCAGAGATGGCGAGCATGTCGGCAGCACCGCCGGCGGCAGTCAGAGCGTCACCATCCAAGGCCAAGCGTTCGCGTTCCGCTGATCTCGAACGTCGCGGCGGGGTCCGCCCGATGTTCCGCCAGGTCGACCGGACGATGGAGTGGGGCGAAAGCCACTGGTGGAAGCGCCCTCTTGCCGACCTCGACCCCGAGGAGGTCGTGCCGGTGTGCGCCTTTTGGGCCGATGCCGCGCGCTGGATCGCCGACGGACGGCATGGTCCGTTCCTCTCGCCGCATATCGACGAGATAGCCGCCGGCGGGCACAGCTCCATCCTCGGCGCCCTCGCCTTTCTCGACCTGCCGCCCAGCGCGGCCCCGCCGCAGGCCGAAGAGGCCGGCTCTCTGCCGGGTACGATGCCAGTTTCCCACCACTCCGACGTTCGCCCCTCCCCCGATGACCCCAACCTGGGCGCTGGCAATCCAGCACGCTTCGACATCGGGCAGCGCTACCGCCTGGCCACCGCGGCCCTGCTGGCACAGCGCCAGACCCTGCCCTGCCCGGCGGTCGAGCCCGGCGTTTCGCCGCTGCTGATCAACCAGTACGTCCTGCGCCTCGACGACAGCGAGACCTGGGTCAACGGCGCCAAGGTCGAGAAGCCGGTGACTGGTGAGTTCCTGGCCAACGTCGTCTATGCCAGCGTGGTGGTGATCACCAACCCAGGCTTAGCACGCATCGACATCGACCTGCTCAGCCAGATCCCGCGCGGCAGCCTGCCCTGCGAGGGCGGGGCGCGCAGCCGCTGCCAACCGGTGCGGCTCGAACCGGGCTCGACCGAACGCGTTGCCGTCGGCTTCTACTTCCCGATCGCCGGCGACTTCGCCCAGTTCCCAGCCCACGCCAGTCAGGCCGGCAGATTGCTGGCCCACGCCCCGCCGCAGCGCTTCCATGTCCTGGAGCGACCGAGCGCAGTCGACGCCAGCAGCTGGGCCCAGGTCGCGGCCCACGGCACGCCCGAACAGGTCCTCGCCTTCGTCGAGCAGGCCAACCCTGGCCGCATCGACCTCGACCTAGCGCTATGGCGCTGCCGCGACAAGCGCATCTGGAGCCAACTGGTCGCGCGCCTGCGCGCCCGCTGCCACCTGCATGCCGACACCTGGAGCTACGCCGCCAAGCACAAGGACGATGCCGGACTGGGCGAGTGGTTGGAGCTGCAGGATGAGACGATGCAGGCGCTCGGCGACGAACGCAGCGCCTGGCTGCGCCGCCCGGAGCGCATCGCCGGTGGCCAGCACCTCGAATACGGGCCGCTGATCAACGCCCGCGCCCACCGCCTTGGCGAGCAGGCGCGCATCCTCAACGACCGTTTCGGCGCGACCTGGCGGCGCACCCTCGAACGCCTGGCCGAGCGCCCGGCCCTGTCCGACGATGACCGTCTGGTGCTTGCGGTGTATCTGCTGCTGCAGGACCGCCACGCCGAGGCCGCAACGGTAGCGGCAGCGATCGCCGCGCCGCCGGTGCAGCTGCCGATGGACTACCTGCGCTGCTTCCTCGCCTTCGTCCACGGCCGCCCGGGCGAGGCGCGCGCCATCGCCGAGCGCCATCTGCAGCTACCGCTGCGGCGCTGGCGCGAGCGCTTCGCCGACGTCTGCGCCCAGCTCGACGAGCTCGAGGGGCGCAGTAGCGGCGCAACCGGCTCCGGCGACGGCCATGAAGCCGCCGCCCGCCGCCAGGCCGGCCTCGCCGCCGAGGAGCCGTCGCTGGCCCTGCGCGCCGACGCCGGCGGCCGACGCCTGCGCGTGATCAGCCGCCACCTGGCGGCGGCGCGGGTGAACTACTACCCGATGGATCTCGAACTGCTGTTCAGCCGCCAACCGTTCATGCAAGGCGACGCCAAGCGCTTCGCCTGCATCGCGCCGGCGTGGAGCGGCGAGCTCGCGCTCGGTGCCGAGGGAGCCGAGCTGGCTCTGCCCGAACGCTTCGCCGCCGACAACGTCATGGTCGAGGTTGTGGCCGGCGGCCTGCGCGCCTGGCTAGCGGTATACGCCAACCGTCTGCGCGTGCAGGTGCAGGAAGCCTACGGCCAGTTGCAGGTGCTGCGCGAGGGCGACACGCCGACGCCGTTACCGGCGACCTACGTCAAGGCCTTCGCGCGCATGCGCGGCGGCGAGGTACATTTCTACAAGGACGGCTACAGCGACCTGCGCGGCCGTTTCGACTTCGCCAGTCTGAGCACCGACGACCTCGACCGGGTCGAGCGCTTCGCCCTGCTGCTGCTGCACCGCGAGCACGGCGGTCTGGTGCTGGAGTGCGCTCCGCCGCCACGCTGAGGGCCGCGGTCCAAGCCGACGGCGTGTTCAGCCCGCCTCGGACGAAATTCAACCCCGGGCACCATGTCAGATGACCTATCCATTTCCGGATTCTCCACATCCTCACTATTCCTCCGATGGCGGGTCGGAATGGTGGTCGGTCGAACGCTTCGGCTGGCTCGCGAATCTAGTGCCATGCTGGAGATGGATTTGCGTGCAGACTGGTCTACCGGTTTTTGAACCCTCCAGGTCTAGCCGCTGCGTCGAAACGAGTCAGAACGTTTCGGCCATGTCACGCCAGAGGCGTAGCTGACTCACGAAGGCGGGGTCGCCGGACTGCTTGAGCGCTTTGTCGATCTGACCGATGAGAACGTCCGCTTGCTGGGGTCGCAACTCCTTGGCGGCACTCTGGATCTTTCCGAGCTGCTCGCGCAGGTCATATAGGCGATCCAGTTCGCGCGCCCAGTCGCGCAACGCGGTGCCGAATGGTTTCTGTGCAGCGGTGCTTTTGGCCTTGAACTCTGTGCGATCCTCGGTCAGGGCTTCAAGGCAGCGATCGATTGCTGTCTGTAGTCGGCCTGCAACGGGCTCGGTCATGGTGGCGATACGTGCACTGCGATCGTCGTCGAGTGACCACAGCCTAGCGCCCAGCGCAACCGCTGCCAATTCGGCCTGAGCTTCGTCGACGCCTTTCGCCTTAACTACCAATTCGGCCTTGGCTATGGCGCGGTCGGCGGCTACGATATCGGCGGCAATTGGGGCGCGCCAATCGATCAGCGAGTCGCCTTTGCCGGTTGGAATCGCACGCTTGGTTTTTGTCTCCGCGGTTGCCAACGTCACCTCCGTAGCCTCGTTCCCTGACAACGGAAGCCACCAAACCCCGCCAGGTCCAGTCGTCATGGATGCTCCAGCAATGGTCACTGTAAGGCCCTGAAGAAGCTCACCCGCATCGGGCTGGCCGTTGCGATTCACGTCTTGCCACGCGGTTCCGCCGGCCATGCGTCCAGGGGGACCGACCCCAAGCACGACTACGAGAACCGGGGCGGGCTTGCCGAGGCGCACAGCGATGCCGATCTCGCGCCAACGCGCGGCAAGTAGGCCGGGGCCGGCAAAGACGGGTTTCGGATCCTTGCCGGTGGTTGTACCCACACGGCGAACAAACAAGGCAGCGTAATTCGATTCTAGATCACCTGGCGCCATCCCGATGGCGCCAAATACCTCTCCAGCATATCCGGCTGTGGCTGCCGCAGCCGTCGCTTCCAGCGGCTTTTCTGGCGGAATCGGCGTGCTAAGCAGCGCCTTAGCCGTGGCGGCCAGCTGCGGATTCCAGATCAGCCCTGGCTTCACACTGCGCGGGCTGCTGAGCGCCCGGCGCGCGGATGCTGAGGTCACCCCAGGTACGGCGCCGGCGCGCACGCTCTGCTTCACCGCGAAATTTCCCTGCCACGTGTCGGCACGATGGAGATTGATCATGGCAAGCGCTAGGGCCTCGTTGCTGGTGGGCCCCTGAGCCTCTCCGCCGCAGAGGCCGCAGAGGCCGCAGAGGTGGCAGAGAATGGCAACGAGGACAAGCGGGAAACAGATGCGAGGTAGCATGACTATGCATCGTCCTTGTAGCATGACGAGCAAGGCATGCTGGTTCAATTTAGCGCACGTGCCTCACCCGGTCGGGTGAAAGGATGTTTCCGTGCTGGGACGGTACTGCCTGTAGCAGGAGGGCGTCGTCCGTGCTCTCGCGGACGGCCTCACCCTCCTCGCCCCCCTCGGCGGCCGGCGCTGCACTCTCGGTGTCGGGCACGCTGGTGGCGCTCTGAGCGGCGTCCAAACGCGATACCAGGACGGTACCGGTGGGATCGCAGGCGGCGCCGTCGGCACGGTAGACAACCTGCTGCTCGGCGGCAGCGGTTGCAACCGTACCTCACCCCCATCCCGGCGGCGGCTGCGACCGGGGTTGTATCGTGACGTTAAAAACGAGTGGCTTGAATAATCCGCTGCGCCGGCTTCGCTACGCGGGTGGCGGACGCGGGATACACCGGCCTGCTGGCTAGGCAATGACCGGCATCCAGGTGCCCAAACGCTTCGTCCTAGGCGGTGCTAGCTCCGTGCGCGGAAGCCGCCGGCGAAGTAGACGATGATGGCGATGAGGACGATGAGCCCGATGACTCCACCGCCAATGGCTGGGCCTCCGAGATAGAAGCCGCCGCCGCCGCCGAAGAGCAGCAGGAGGACGAGCAGAAGGAGGGCGATATTCATGTTTGGACTCCAGTAATTATGATGAGCGCTAACTGTGCCAACGTGATGCATGTCGGCTCTGGCCTCATAACCGGGCGTTCCCAGGCGTGCCACCGGTCCGACGGCCTTCTCACCCCTGCAATATGCACGTACTCATCCGTTCGGGCATGTGTTTTAACCATGTGGTCTTCGCGTCGCCTGTGCATCTCGTTCTACGGGAAAAACTTTTCCGGCGCTTCTCACCAGCGCGACGCTGTTCTGGCTTTGCAGGTCACCATGAGGCACTGCGGACAGAGATCGTATGTGACCTGCTGCGCACCGTCGCCGGCGAGCCGCTCGATGACCTGCGCAGCGTCCCCGCACCGATCGAACGCATGCTCGACGTCGTGCTGCGACGGTTGCATCTCGGGCCTACCGCCGCCGACTTGGTGCACGCCAGCGATCTGGGCCGCTCGCAGGCCTACGCCCTGTTCACCGACTTCTACGGCCTCAGCCCACGCCGCGCCCTGGAACTGCGCCGCCTGGAGCTAGCCGAGGCCCTGCTCGCAGCGGGTCACGGCGTAAGCGAGACCGCCGCCGCGTGTGGTTGGGCCAACCGCGAGACTTTCTCGCGGGCCTAGTCCCGGCACCACAGCAAGCCGCCCCGGGCATCGCGGTTGCCTGGCCGGCGCTGACCCCATCCTGCCGACGTGCTCACCCCATCCCGCGCGTGGCAGCAACGCGCTGCCGTCCCTGATCTAGTCGCCGAGCTGGAGCATGAACTCGGCGTCTCTAGGCTAGTCGCCACCCTGCTGGCACTGCGTGGGGTCGAAGGAGCAGCAAGCGCCGAGGCCTGGCTCAGCAAGAAACTGGTCGGCTTGCACAAACCCAGCCAGATGGCCGGCATGAAAGCGGCTGCCCAGCGACTCGCCGACTCCATCAACCGGCGCGAACGCATCCTCATCCATGGCGACTACGACGTCGACGGATCGACCTCGACAGCGCTGCTTGTACAATTCTGCCGCGCCTGCTCGCACGAGGCGATCGGCTGGATCCCCAACCGGCGGATCGACGGCTATGGCCTGTCCGATGCCAGCCTGGAAGCAGTGAGGACCCATCAGGCGACGATCATGATTACGGTCGACTGCGGCATCGCCGACGGTGGCTGGGCAAAGCGGATCGAGTCCGAGACCGGTTGCCAAGTCATCATCACCGACCACCACTTGCCACAGGGCTATCTGCCGCAGTGCACTGCGGTGGTCAATCCCAACCGTCCGGACTGCACCTATCCCGACAAGCACCTCGCCGGCGTCGGCGTGGCCTGGAAGTTGGCCTGGGCCACCGCCATGGTGCTGAGCGGTTCAGAGAAGGTCACGGATAGGCTGCGCGGCTTCCTTACCGAAGCCCTGGCTCTGGTCGCGGTGGGCACGGTCGCCGACTGCGCCCCGCTGGATGGCGAGAACCGCATCCTGGTGCATCACGGCCTGAAGGAGTTGGCCCGCACGTCGAACCCCGGACTGCGCGCCTTGCTTGCTGAAGCAGGGCTCAACGAGGTGCCGCCGACTGCCAGCGACATCAGCTGGAAGATGGCCCCGTTGCTGAACGCCAGCGGACGGATGGACAGTGCCATGGCAAACATCGAGCTGCTGACCGCCGTTGACGCAGCCACCGCTGCTCCAGTGATGGAACGCATCGTGGCCGGCAACGACGAGCGCCGCCGCATCACCCAGTCACTGACCGCCGATCTGATCGCCCAGGCCGAAGCTGATCCTACTCTGCCGAACCGCACCACCCTGGTGTTCGCCGGCGACGGCTGGCACCAGGGTATCGTTGGCATCGTCGCGAGCCGCCTGGTTGATCGTTTCGGCAAGCCCTCGGCGGTCATCGCGATCAATGATGGCCAGGCCAAAGGGAGCATGCGCACCATCGCGGCAGTCCATCTGGGCGAAGCGATCGAGGCCTGCCGGCACCTCCTGATCCGTGGCGGTGGGCATGCCATGGCGGCGGGCATCACATTAGAACCGATTCATGTCGACGCTTTCCGTAGCGCCTTCGAAAAGCACGTATCGGCCAAAGTCGCTCCCGGATCGATGGTGCCGCGCACCGACTACGATGCCGAAGTGGCGGTAGCCGAGCTCGACGACGATTTTTTCAAACACTTCGAGGCGATGGGGCCATTCGGCACCGGCAATCGCGAGCCGGTCCTGCGCTTGGCCTCGGCCAGCTTCGCCGGCCGGCCGCGACTCTTCGGCAAGGAGGGCGAACATCTCAAAGGACCGCTCACCGACGCCGGTGGTGGCATGAAGGAACTACTCGCGTGGCGTGGCAAAGCGATCTTCGGCGACGTCTCTGCACCTGGACGCCGGCTTGACCTGCTGGTCCGACCGGAGGTCCATCGCTGGCAGGGCGCCAGCCAAATCCGCCTGGTCTTCGTCGACGGGAGACCGGCCTAGTGGCTCGTGACCTGCTCGCCGCCATACCCAGCCTTCGCCGTCTGTGCATGCGCGCAGTCGCCGGGGCAGCCGACTCCATGCCGCTGGGCCTGGCGCGCACGGTCGCCTACACCATCGCCTCGGCCGCTTGGCTGATCGACAGCAAGGGACGGCGGACGGTGGAGCGCCACCTGGCCAACGCCGTGCCTCGCGGTGATCCTTTACGCCGGGCGGTGCGTCGGAGCTACACAGAATTCGCCCTGACCCTGGCCGAGGCCGCCCGGCTGCATCGCGACGGCTGGCTGCAGCCAGGCGTGGTCGAGGTGCGTGATCCGTGGGGGGTTTTTGCCGCCAGGCCACTGCGCGGGCCGGCCATTCTGGCGACCGTGCACAGCCACTGGGACATGCTGGCGGCACTGCTCCATCACTTACGCCTGACCGACGGGGTGATGGCTCCGACGCTCGCGTATGGCGATCCTATACTTGATCAGTGGCTGGCCGATCGACGTGGGCGCTGGGGCTGTCGAACGGTCACCCTGGACCGCGCGCCATTGGCCCTGCTCCGCGCCCTGCGCGATAGCCAGATACTGGGTATGCTGATTGATCGAGATTACTCTGATCGCGGCCTGCCTGGCACCTTCCTTGGACGGCCGACGCAGCTGCCGACCGGTCCGGCTGCTCTGGCCGTGCAGAGCAGCGCGCCGGTCATCCCCCTGCTGCTCGCCCGCCGCACCCCGTCGACCTTCATCCTGCTGATCGGCAAGCCGCTGCGGCCGGATCCTTCGATTTCGCGCGGCGGTCAGGTTGCCGAACTGACTCATCGCATTGCTGCATCCACCTCACGCCTGCTTGCCGCAGCGCCAGCCCAATGGGTCGCATTTCATGATACCCATTGAGGTCGAATTGAAGTGGGCTCTGACGCCTACTGCCCATACCCTGCTGGCAGAACGCATCGCCACCCTGCTGGGGCCGGCGGCAACGCTGCATCAAGAGAATCGTTTCTTCGACAGCGTGGACGGACGACTACGCCAGGCCAAACGTTCCGTCCGTATGCGCCGTGAAAACGACCGCATCATCCTCACCTGCAAATGCAAGGGTACGGTCGACGCGATTGGCACCCATCGCCATGCGGAATGGGAAAGCGAGATGCCAGCAGATGCCTGGGGCCATCCACCGTCCGGACCGCTACCAGATGATTGGCAAGCGGATCTGGCAGGAGCTCCATTGATCGCCCTGGGCGGATTCTCCAACCTGCGTCTGGAGTGGCATGATGGTCTGCATCTGCTCTGCCTCGACCGGACCGATCTCGACGGCCGCATCGATCACGAGCTAGAGATCGAAACGCCGGAACCAGAAGCGGCCAACGCGCGCTGGGCCGCTCTGCTCCGCGAGTGGGGCGTGGGCTGGACAGTGCAGCCGGTGACCAAACTGCAGCGTTGGTTCGCGCTCAGAAATCCACGCTAAGGCCTGCGCCGACATTGAAGGCGCGGGGCACTTCGCTGCCGTCGACTTCGACCCGTTCGGTCGAGACAGCGCCGGCCAGGTCGAGCCGTACTGCCCAGAAATTCAGACCCAGACCGCCATGGATCATCATACCTGTCTCGGATTCCGCGAGATCCTTCGACCAGCCGCCGCGTAAAGCAAGAAAACGGAAAGCGTTCCATTCGGCTCCGACACCTAAACGGCGGGTGGCGTATTCGATGGTCAGGGTCGGATCGATGCCAGCGGCCAACGGGCGGCCGCTCGAGGTGCTGATCCGCGTCTGGTTCTCCGTCAGATCGAGGTCCGCGGTTAAGCACACGGTTTCCCAGGGATAGACCGCTGCACCGATGGCGACCTGCGGTTCTAGAGCGACATCGCTGACCGTGAAATCCTCGCCATCAGCATCCTTATAGGTCCCGCCCTTGAGGATCGGCCGGTTCAGGTTGCGCACCGTCAGTCCACCCTGGGCCCAGGAACACCGCGCCATGAACCCGAGATCGACACCGGCGGTTACGGTCTGGTGGGCATCGGCAAAGGCATCATGCAGCAGATCGGACAGATTGTTGTTATCCGAGAGGAAACGGACTTTGGCGCCAGCAACCCTTCCGATCATCAGCTTGAGATTGCCACCGACCGAGAGGTGGTCGTTGAGGGCCCAGCCCACGGTCAACGGAACTTCGGCAACCGTATATCCCGCAGTAAATGCCGCCGTCTGGTTGTTATCGAAAGCCAATGCGGGATTCGACGAGGCAGCGACGGCGTTATAGAGGAGTCCCGACCCACCAGCGAGCAGACTGTCGACATCTGCTTGAGTGAGACCTGCCTGGCCAGCGGCATAGTCCAGCCGGTTGACTGCCTCAGTCGGATTGGATCCACCCAATGCGGTGGCCAAGTCAGTCGCCTGCTGACCGGTAATGAGGGTCGGCACGTGGCCCGGCGTGTAACCATCCGGAGTTGCGGTGGCCAGAATATCGTCACCAAGCACGGCTCCGGTACTGGTGCCGAATCCGATGTTGATTTTATCGAGGTCCGCCACCGAAACGACACCCTCAGCGAATTGCCTGAATCCAAGACCGACATGCAGGACGCGGGTGTTCAGAATGCCAACGTTGCCCGCAATATTCACAGTATCCCGACTCGGAGTGAAGCGGTTGATCATGTCGAGCGCTGCCATGATCGACTTGAGATCATTCGGAGATCCGGCGCCGCTGCCCAGATTGTCGAGGGTAGCCAGGTTGCCGTCCGCCAACTGCTGGACCCAGTCGGCCAGATTGCCTCGTATCTCGGCCTGTGCGCCGACGTCGGCAAGTCCAACGCCCCAATCTTTGCGCCCAACAAAATTTGGGTCACTGGCGAGCTTGGCGTCTCCTTCCCCGGTTCGGCTGAAGAACCCGTAGACGGCAGGATTCCAATACGATGCAGTCTGGTCATCCGCCGCAGCCGTGCCGGTGCCGCCCATGCCGAGCGCTCGTGGACCGACGATATGCGAATCCATCGCCGCCAATGGAGACATCGCCAGGGTCAACAACGTTGCGGTTACATAATGCGAATGCATGGGAACCTCCAGATCACGTGAGTGTAACAACCCCCACCCGGCGTTGTCAAACCCTGACTTGCGCGGATAACAGGTTCATGCCGGACCAGGAAAATCCTCAGGTACTCATCGTCGACGACGACGCAGCCGTGTGTTGGGCTCTGGAACGAGCGTTGATTAAGTCCGGCTGGCGGGTCCAGGTCGCAGCCGATGTCCCCACTGCCCGCCGCAAAGTAAAGCTGGGCGTTGATGTGGTCGTGACGGACATCCGCATGCCCGGCGAAAGCGGTCTCGATCTGCTCGCCAGTCTGCGCCTGGACCGGCCGCAACTTCCCGTCGTCGTGATGACCGCACACGGCACGGTCGAAAGCGCCATCGAGGCAGTGGCCCGCGGCGCCTTCGATTACCTGCCCAAACCGCTGGACCTCGATCGGACCGTGGCGGTGCTCCGGCGAGCGCTCGGAGAGACGCCATTGGCGGCCTCGGCGAGACCAACAGTTGGATTCGACGAAGACGGCATTGTCGGCGGATCTGCCGTCATGCAGGAGGTCTATCGACGCCTGGCGGCGGCGGCCGGAACGACTGTCGAGGTGCTGCTCACCGGTCCGGTCGGCAGCGGAAAGGAGATCCTTGCCCGCGCCCTGCATCGCCATGGTCCACGCCGCAGCGGACCATTTGTCCATGTCGGATGCGCCGCACTGGTCGAATCCCAGGCTGTCGCAGAGTTGATCAAACACCGGACCGACGCCACCAACGGCACCCTGTTTCTCGACGAAGTCGACAACCTGCCAGGCAATGCCCAGGCCTGGCTGGTTGAACAACTCGCAGCAGCGCGTGACCCCCATCACGCGCGCCTGATCACCTCCAGCAGGAGGGATCTGGCCAAGCTGTCGGCCACGGGAAGCTTCCGGGAGGACCTGTCCTGGCGTCTACGTGCCATGCATATCGCCTTGCCACCGCTGACGGATCGTCTGGACGACCTGCCGGCATTGACCCGTGCGTTTCTCGTCCGCGCGGCTTCACGGCTCAATCGCGACCTGTCAATCACTGACACCGCAATGCAACGATTCGCGGCACATGACTGGCCGGGCAATATCCGTGAATTGAAGCATATCCTCGAAGAGGCCTCGGTCCTGGCGGTCGGTGGCGTCATCGACGCCGAACACCTGCCGATGGGGACCAACGAATCCCATACCTCTACTGGGCCGGGATTTGCCGCTGCCGCCGCTGCCCTGGCCCGACGCCTGTTGGACAGCGACCCCGGCAAGGTCCATGAACGAGCCCTCGACGAGCTGGAATCAGCATTGGTCCGCGAAGCGCTTGCCCGCACGGGCGGCAATCAACTGCGCGCTGCTGAATTGCTGGGCATCAACCGGGCGACGTTGAAAAAACGCATGGATTCGGCCGGGATGGAGACGTGAGATACCAGCCGCTTCACCTATTGATGCTCTGCCTGCTGGCTGTCGTCCAGCACGCTGGCGAGGTGACGCTAACAGGCGCCAGCGAGACGCGATTGCATGGACTGCGTCTGTTGTCGCAGGCTGACGCGGAGGCCACCCGGCAGCTGGCGGCAGAACTGGCCCGCACGCGTGATGGCTTGGCCGTCTGGCTTGGCAGCAATGTTGCGGCATTGCCCAAGAGCCTGCCTGACCTTCCAGTTCTCGTATTTGCCACCCGCAGTGCCTTCCAGGACTACGCCCACAACAACGCCCGCAACGTCGCGACTGCGCACGCCGAAGGATTCTACAGCAGCGATGGGACGCCAGGAGGCGGCAAGCTAGTGATCTTCCGCGACGGCGGACGGGAATTGTCGACCGTGCGGCATGAACTCGTCCATTACGTTCTTGATCTTATCCTACCTGCGCGCAGCGGGCAGCCGGTGTGGTTTAACGAAGGTTTGGCGGTGTGCGCCGAAGATGCCTGGTTTGATCCGGGCCAAGTCCGGCTGAGCAGCGTGCCAATGCAGCGGCACGAACTGCTACGTTCGTTCGCCGCCGACGGTGGCACTCCGCTGGCCTCGATTACCGCGCTGGCTGCGGACGGCTGGCTGCAACGGGCTGGAGCCGACCGTGGCGAGGCGGATCGCCAATATGCCGCATCCTACGGCGCTGTCCTCTTCCTGCTCAATGTCCACCCCGATCGTTTCTGGGGATTCCTACGCCGTATGGCCGCGGACGAGACGCACGACAGCGCCTTTGCCGCCTCCTTCAACGGCATCCCCGGCGGCCTGGACAACGCCTGGCGGGCCTGGGCGGCAACCGGAGCCTGGGAGGCAGCGCGTCATCTCGACGGCTCGGCTAGTGCCGCCAGCGCGGTTGAACACGGCATGTCCTGGCTGCCCGAGCACCTCGCTCCCGGCGATCCGATGGAGGCAGCCCGCTGGCTGAGCGGAGCCGCTCGCGGCTTCGCAGCCACTCCGGGCTATGAACTCGATGCCGCCAGTGCCTGGCTTCAGGCATCCCAGGCATTGACCGGTCGTCAACCCGCCAAGGCGGGTGCAGCAGCCGAAGCGGCATCGAAGATCTATGCCGGGCGCAACCACCTTGCAGGCCAGGCTGAGGCCATGCGGCAGGCTTGCCGGGCCTGGGGCGACGACGAACCCGGCGGGGACTGGAATCGGGCAGCCAGCCTAGGGCGGCTAGCCGTGCAATGGGCCGAAGCCGTTGGTCCTGACGGACTGCGGGCCTCGGCCTACACCGCCTACGGAGCCTGCTTTATTCCAGGGCGGGCAACTCGCGCTCCAGACGGCGGAAATGCAGCTGACGAGGCAGAGCGGTCGCTAAATCGCGCGCGTGAAATCTACCGTTCGGCCGGCGACGCGGACCACGAGGCCTCGACCGTGCTGCTAATGTCACAGGCACTCAGCCCTTCTGACGGCACGGCCGGCGACTGGGCGCGCTGCCGTTCGCTGGCAGCAGAGGCCGAGGCCCTGTGGCGGCAGCTTCCCGATCAGCAAGCCGCACGGATCGACATCGCCCGGGCCCTGGCGGTACATGCGGGACTGCAACGACCTGATCGCGATCCCAACGGAGACTGGGCCACAGCGGCTGCGCTGTATGGCCAGGAGGCGGAATTGATCGGCCTTGCTGATGACCGGCGCCGACTGCGCAACCGCATCGATCGGGCCACCTGCCTGATCGGCATGGGCGATCTGGGCAAGGCGTCGATCGCCTTCATCGAAGCCGAACGCACCGCATTGGCCATCGCCGACCAGGGCCTGGCCGCCTACACCGCGTATCAGGCCGGTTGGAGCCTACAGACCGCCGATCCGGCCGCCGCCTTTGCCGCGTTCGAACGCGCCGCGCCACGCTACCGCGTAGCCGGGAAACCGCGCGAAGAGGCGATGGCTGTGGCCATGGCTGCCCAGGCGGCGACCAAGGCGGATGTCCCAGCCAAGCGTATCGCTGACCTGTACGGAACGGCGGCCCAGCTGGAACGTGAGCGTGGCGACCTGCGCCGGGCGGCCGGCAATGTGTATCAGCAAGCCTGGTTCAGCGAGCCGTCCCGTCAGGCCGGTGTCGACCCGGTGACCTCCGCCGACCTCTACGCCGCCTCGGCCGTGATCTGGGCGACCAGCGATCCTGCCCGCGGTGCGCAGGCCCAGCAACAGCGCGCCCGCGTGCTGACTCCAAGTAAGGAGGCCCGCAGTGGCTGGACAGAGGCCGTCACCGCGTGGCAACAGGCTGCAGCGGCAATCGCCAGCCTGCCTGACGCCAGCAAGCGTGCCGCCGAACAGGGACACGCTGCGCACCAACAGGCTTGGTGTCTGATCCGTGGCGATGGCAAACGCATGACCAAGCAGGCCCGGGAGCTGTTCGCCGAAGCGGTCAGACTGCAACGGGCCGGTGGTGATGAAAATGGGGCGCGCACCAGTTCCTCGTGGATACGCGACTGAGCAACGCCAATCTGCCGGAGTGATGATGCTCCGCCTGACCTCCTGGCTGCATGACCAGGCTGACCACGCCAACCCCATGCTGGTACGCCGGGTGCGCCAAGAGCTGCGCAACCGCGCGTTTATCGGCGCCTATCTGCTGATGCTACTGATCGCCGTGATCGCCGCCTCGATCGCTGCTGCCGCCAGCAGCCAGGCCGGACGGGGCCTTTTCGCAGCCGTCGGCTCAGCGTGGGCCGCACTGATGTGCCTCCAGGCCTTGACAACCTCGCGGGCGATCGCAGGCGATCGCGGTGCCGCCTCGTGGGACCTCATCGAACTCTCGGGCATGCCGCCGATGCACATCGTCACCGGCGTGGTTCAGAGCAGTCTGGTGCTCGGCCTCCTTGGCGCCGCTGGACTCGCCCCCTTCCTGGTGATGAGCTACCTGCTGCGCGGTCTCGACCTGCCCACTGTGGTGTTTGCCCTGATCACCCTGCCGATGGCCGGAGCACTGCTTGGGGCAACCGCCGCCATGTTCTCCTGCATCGGCAACAGCCGTCAGGCCCGTCAGGGTCTCGGGCTCGTCCTGGCCCTCGGTCTGGTGACCGCCTGGATCCTGCTGACGACGGTGTGGGCAAGCAGCGAGCAGGGCCTATCACGCTGGCTGGCGGAAGTGATGCGCGGCGATGGCGCAGCGATCCTCGCCCTGATCGGTCTGCTCAATGCCTGGATTGTGTTGATGGCCCTGGCCTTCGTTCTGGCTGCCGCGCTGCTGACCCATCGCGCCCTCGACCGCAGCTCTGGTCCCCGACTGGTCTGGTTGGCCATCTGGTTCAATGGGCTGCTGTGGTTGGGAACCGTCATGGTCTTCGCCGCCGTGACCAGCAGTTGGCATAGCGTTTCCAGTGATCTGGAAGAGGTCATGGCCGTCGCGTCGACCATCGGCGTCTGTTGGGGCCTGATCCTCGGGCTGTTCGCCGTCACCGAGGACACCGACATCACTCCTCGTCAACTGCAGTCCACACGTACCGGTGGTCGACTGCGCCGGGCCGCGATGACCGTGCTCGGCCCTGGCGCCGGTCGTGGTACCCGTTGCACCCTGCTGATCATTGGCCTCAGCCTGCTGCTGTGCGCGCCATGGCTGCCCGATACCCCAGCCCTTATCCTGGCCTGTCATGGATTGTTCGTACTGACAGTCGGCGATCTGGTGGCGCGCGGTCCGCTCAGCCGGTTCTGCCCAAATCCGCAGTCCCGACGCATCTGCACCGTGGCCATGCTGGTGGTGCTTGGATTGGCGCCGGCCCTGATCGCCCTATTCCTTGACGGATCAGAGCAACGCCTGCTGCTCGCGCTCAGCCCGTTCACAGGTCCGGTCGATCTGTTCAATCATAGCGGCAAGCCATCTGGATCGCTTGGTGGCTGGCTGGTCATGGCTTTGGGTCTCGCCTCGTGCGCCTGGCTGCTGGTGCGCGCCATGCGCAGTGGCACTGGCCAGGCCCGGGTGACAGCCAACGAGGACGACGCTAACCCGCGTTCCTGATCCTGCCCGGCACTGGCAGATGGGCCAAGACATCGTCGAGGAACTCGCCGATCCGTCGCCACACGGCTTCAGCGCCAGGGCCCCGCAGACAGGCGTGGCGGTCACAGGCGATCCGCTCCAGGTTGCCACCGACCAACCTCGCCAAGCGTTCTGCGCCGACGGCATGCACAACGTGGTCGTGATCGGCCTGCAGCAGCAAGATAGGGCAGTGTGGTCGCGGCGGACGGCCGGTGATGCCGGCGATCAGCCGCATTACTTCGGCAAGGCTGTGGATGGGATTTGCCGCGTAGTTGGTGTCCGGCCAGGCAGGTTGATTGGCCACCTGCTCCAGTGTTAGCTGAGGCAGGCTTAGCCAGCGGACGACGTGGTTCCAGCCATCGACCGGCCGAGCCAAACGCGTCCGGGGATCGCGCAGGGCCAAGGCCGGGTTGACTGCAGCGATGGCAGCAATTCCGTCGACCGCCCCACGCAGCACTAGCAGTCCGCCCACGGAAAAACCGACTACCGCGACCGACGGAGCAAGACAACCGGCCAAAGCGATACCCTGACGGACACTGCGCTCCCAATCCACCCGACCGGTGTTCGCCAGCTGATCTGGAGAAGAGCCATGACCGGCGAGCCGGACGGCCACGATCGCATGACCGCGGGCATGTAGATGACGCGCCAGATCGTGGACCTCACCCGGGCTTGCAAGATAGCCATGAACCAGCACCACCGCCAATCGTGACCTGCCCGTGTGCAGCACCAATGGCATGGCTTGCGGCCCGGCAATGGTCGTTTCGGTGGAGCCGCGCTCGACCAGGGCGTCCGCTACCATCTCGCGATTCAGCAAGCGGGCACAGCGCCGTCGCAGGCTGGTCGAGGATAGGTTGACGATATTGGAGAGCAGGTGAACGGCCTGGCGCATCGGTTCGACCTCATTGGCGATGACTGCAATGGTGTTGCGCAAGCGGATGCCATGAAATCCAGGGTCGCTGGCCAAAGCAACGCGGTTGATGCGATAACAGTCGTCGATCCGGGTGATGATCCCCTCCTCTTCGGCGAGGCGCACGACCGACGCCAGCGGCAGGTGCTCATGCCCTGATAGGATTGCAATGAGGTCGTGGTCGATCGAGGCGTGGGTCCGCACCACGCCGCAGGTCTGCAGCTGCCGCGCGGTCAGCCAGAGCGCACGGTGCAAATCCATGATCGGGATGGTGTCCCGTCTCAGATGGCGCAGAGCAGAACAGAACAGATGGTCGATCGTTACATCTAACCCACGATAGACCTCGTGCATCATGCGCCGGGTGAGCCGTTGCTTGAGACCGCCGAGTGCGGCGGCGACCCGTTTCAGTTCTTGGCTGAAGTCCGGGCCGCTGGCGCCGGGTACGATCAGGTCGGCGTAACGACCAATGTCGATCGGAGTACCGACATGCACGGTCATATCGGTGCGATGGAACAGCAGGCTGCCCTCCACCATCAACTCCTCGCGCAGGACGTCGGGAATCGTACCGATCAACCGGCCGACCAGGCGGGTCAGCAGATTAGACTCGGGACGCAGCGGATAATAGGTAATCGAGACGGGCACGATGCGCAGCGGTTTCGCCGAGACGGCACCCATGGCATCAAGATGGTAGCGCTCCTCCCAGGCGTGCTGCAGCTTGGTATCTCCCTCGCGCACGGCGCGCAGATACAGCGCCCGATACGCCAATGCCTTCAGTGCCATCACTGCCGCTCCCGTGTGCGGCGGACCATGACGGTCGGGGACGGCCAGTTCGTAGCGACCGTCCTTCCACATCCGCTTATCCTTCACCATCGATCCTTCCGGATAGATCATCCAATCGTGGCGACCGGTCATCAGATCCTCGACCATGCGATGGCGTATCCCCGGATCGCGAGTCGGGCGCGCCCCCATGATCAGTAAATAGCGGCCAAACAGCCCACCGAACAGGCCGTGCCAAGCGAGCGAGCGCACCATCCGACCGGTCCGCAACCAGATCAGATAGGGCAGAATGAACGTCTCGAAGCGGGTGAAGTGGTTGGCGACGAACAGCACGGGGCCTTCGCCGAGACGTTCGATCCCATCGAGCTGTAGCCGAGCGCCGATAAGCCGTTCAAGGATTCGCATGAACACGCCAGTGGTCTGCCGGACGGTGCGGGTGAAGCGGGTGGTTGGCGGATCATTGCCGACCCGAGGTCGCAGTACGGAACTGCCCTGCCCGGCAATCTCGGTCTGACCAGGATCGGTGATAATGCGCGAGGAGAGCATGGTTCACTCCCGCTTGCCGATCCACTCGACGCCGTCTTCCAGCCACTGCATATCGCCAGCGAGCACCGCCTTGCCGACCTGGTTGGTGAAGTGATCGTGGTTGGCTGCCAGTTCACGGTACAGCCCTTCGATCCTGCGTACCGCTTCGCGGCAGAAATGGTCTGCCAGCTTCTCTGCAGCTGGGGTTCCGAGATGGCGGGCATAGCTGCAGGTGGCTGCCATGGCGAAGAGATCGGCGCCAATGTCCATCAAACGGCCTAGAATCAGCTGACGCCGTTCCAACTTGTCGCGGTACATGCCCATCTGGTGAAAAATGGTGCGAGCCAGGCGATGGGCACCGGCTTCGATGTAATGATAGTGGCTGGCCAGGGCGCCCATCTGGTTGTGGTGATGCCACAAGCTGCCGTTGAACCACTGCTGCGCATACCACCCGCTGTAGTGAGCCGCCAGCTTGGCCCCGGCCCGCATCTTGACCCCGGTCGGGACGCCAGGCCGGATGACATCGGCAGCTAATTGCAGATGCGGATCCATCGCCTCGCGGGCGAGGAACAGGCGCATGATCTCCGAGGTCCCTTCGATGATCAGGTTGATGCGGCAGTCGCGCATCATGCGTTCAACTGGATAGGGTTCCTCGCCCCGGGCGGCCAGCGATGAAGCCTTCTCATAGCCACGGCCTCCACGCAGTTGCATGGTCATGTCGACGATACGCCAGGCCGTCTCACTGGTGAACAGCTTGGCCATCGCCGCCTCCAAGCGCAGGTCGCGACCTTCATCCGCCCAGTGCGAGGTCAGCCAGGTCACTGCCTCCATGGCCAGGGTATGGCTGGCGATCCACGCCAGCTTGTGGCGGCCAAACTCGTGCGCCCCGACCGGCAGTCCCCACTGCGTCCGCTGCGCACCCCAGCGGCGACAGAAGCTGAGGCACTGCTTGGCCATGCCCGTCGTCGCAGCCGGTAGGGTCAACCGACCGGTGTTCAAGGTAGTCAGCGCCAACTTCAGACCTTTGCCCTCGCCCCACAAGACGTTCTCCACCGGCACACGCACGTCGTGAAAACGCATCAGGCCGTTCTGGATGGCGCGGATACCCATGAAATCGCAGCGATGCACCGTTTCGATGCCGGGCATGCCCTTCTCCAGCACCAGGGCTGTGATCTGTTGCCGTTCGACCCCACGGACGAGTTTTGGTGCCGTGCGCGCCATGACGACCAGGAGGTCGGCGATCGGCCCGTTGGTGCACCACAGTTTCTCACCTGACAGGATGTAATGGGTGCCATCGTCGCTCAGCCTGGCTGTGGTGGTCATCTTTGACGGATCGCTACCCACGCCTGGCTCGGTCAGGGCAAAGGCACTGATCGCACCATCGCGGAAGCGCGGAAACCACTTCGCCTTCTGCTCGGGCGTTCCGAACAGCTTCAACGGCTGAGGCACACCGATCGATTGGTGGGCACTGACCAGCACAGCTGTCGAACCGCACCAGCTGGCAATCCGCATCATAACCCGGTTGTAGTTCACTTGGGTAAGGCCCAGGCCACCATAGGCCGTTGGCACCTTCATTGCAAAGATGCCCAGTTTGGCCAGTCCACTGACCACCTCGGCCGGAATTGTCCGGCTGGCGTCAACCTCCTCAGGATCGAGATACGCCTTCAGGAAGGACCCGACGCGATCGCACAAATCGTCGCCAATCGCCTTATCGGCAGCCGTTTGACTAGGAAAGACCTCAAGGAGTTCATGGGCGAATCGCCCCATGAAGAGCTGGGCGGCCAGACCTTCGTTCCCGCTATGATCGCGGGCACCCTCGGCGATCTCCAGCGCAGTACGTTTACCCTCGCTCATCTTCGAGGTGTCGATGATCGATTCGGGATCGGCGGTCGGGATGGGGGAGGACATGGCCGGCTCCTTCGGGTCAGGCGGCGTGGGCCGCAGCAGGGTGGTGGCCGCCGGACATGGGCGTGGCAGCCGGATGGATTGGGATCGAGGTGGCGTCGCGGGCATGCCGCACCAGCAAACCAGCCGGGGCGAAGCGTTCCCCATGGGTTGCGGCAAGATGACGGAGACGATCTACGGTGGCGCGGACTCCGCGGGCATTCACCTCGTGGATCGGACCACCACGCGAGGGCGGGAATCCGGTGCCCATGAGCATGGCCAGATCGAGCAGTTCGCCGGAGGCGATTACACCGTCTTCCAGACACCGCGCGGATTCGTTGACCAGTGCCAGCACGCAGCGGTCAAGGAGGTCCTCGTCGCTGAGGTGCCGCACACCGGGCTTGAGCAACCCAGCGACAGCGGGATTGGTCCGACCCAGCTTCGCAGGTCCGAGATAGAATCCCGCCCCGCCCTTGGCACCGGTCAGGTGGAGATCCTCATGGATGCGACGCAGAAGATCCGGTACGGCACCACGATCCGGGTAGGCCGCTGCGAGATTCTTCGCCACCTTGTAACAGACATCCAGGCCGATGGCGTCGCACAACTCGAACGGACCCATCGGCATGCCGTAGTGCTTCAGTAGCCCGTCGATCCGGGCGATGTCGGCTCCGTCTTCCAGGCAGCGGGCGGCTTCGGCCAGATACGGAAGCAGGCAACGATTCACGAGGAATCCTGGGCAATCACGCACCACGATGGCGACCTTGCCCATGCGTCTGGCCAGGGTTGCAACCCGGGCCACGGCGAGTGGATCCGAACCGGCGTGAGCCACCACTTCGACCAGTGGCATACGGTTCACCGGATTGAAGAAGTGCATGCCGACCAGTCGTCCAGGTAGCCGCATCGCACCGGCCATGTCTGCGAGGGTCAGGGATGAGGTGTTGCTGGCGATCACTGTATTGTCGCGGACATGCGCTTCGCATTCGGCCAGGACCGTGCGCTTCACCGAGAGATTCTCGACCACTGCTTCGATCACCACATCGGCATCATGGAACCCGCTCCAATCCAGCGTGCCGGTGACACGATGGGCTACGACATTTGACAGCGCCAGCGTGCGCTTGCGCGCCTTCTGCATCTGACGTTCGTAGTCGGCAACTGTGGCATGGGCCTTGGCCACTGCATCGAGGGAGAGATCGCGCACCCGTGCCGGAACTCCAGCTGCAGCACAGGCCCAGGCAATACCGCCGCCCATGATCCCAGCACCAAGTACCCCGACCTTGCTGGTCGGGGTCCCGTCTCCGCCCTCCTTCTTGGCCGCTTCGCTGGCAAAGAATGCGTCAATCAGATGCAGGGCCTGCGGGGTCACCACCAGATCGGCCAGGGCGTTGGCTTCCGCGGTGTAGGAGGTGCGCCAGGCGGTTGCGCCCAGAATCTTGGCGGCGCACAGCGGAGCCGGCATCAGGCCTCCCGTCTTGACGCGAACGTTCTGTGCGGCGACTGCGGCCATCAGGCGCGGCGCAAACGGCAGCACGCTCCACCACCATGGCCTGCGTGATTGACGCACGGGTGGGCGAGCAGCCAGCTCGCGGGCCGCCTCAAGCAGGAACGGTTGTCCGGCAATCCGGTCGACCAGTCCCAGTTTCAGCGCCTTGCGCGCATCCACCCGCTTGCCGGTCAAGATCAGTTCCATGGCCGGAGCGAGCCCGATCAGTCGGGGCAGCCGCTGGGTACCGCCCCATCCCGGCAGGATGCCCAATTGGACTTCGGGCAACCCGAGTAGGGTCTTTTCGTGGTCGCTGGCGATCCGAGCATCACAGGCGAGGGCAAATTCCAGACCCCCACCGAGACAGGCTCCGTCGATCGCCGCCACCGTGGTCTGGGGCATATCAGCGATGCGGGCGAACAGGCGCTGGCCAGTCTGGGCCATCGCCAGCACCGCAGCGTGCTCCTCTGGCCTTCCGGCCGCGGTACGCAGCAACTTGATGTCAGCTCCAGCGATAAAGCATCCCGGCTTGGCCGAGTGGAAGATCACGGCATGGATGTCGGAGCGATAGTGCAGCCCATCACACAACGCGTCGAGGTCATGAATCAGCGCCTGATTCATCACGTTCATGCGTTCGCCATGGACGAGAATGTCCACGACGGCGATGCCATGGTCGTAGGTGACGGAGAGGGTGCTCATGCTGCCTCCTGTACCAACGTCGCCCGTGGTTCGGCCTCGACCGCGATCGCCGCGCCCTGTCCGCCGCCGACGCACAGGGTCGCCAATCCGCGATGCGCTGCACGCCGACGCAGCTCATGAAGGATGGTGATGATCAGACGCAGACCGGTCGCCCCGACCGGATGGCCGAGAGCGATGGCCCCGCCGTTGACGTTGACCTTGGCCGGATCAAGGGATCCCAGAGCCGCGGTCAGACCAAGTCGCTGCCCGTAGCTGTCGGAAGCAAATCCGCGCAGACAGGCGATGGCCTGAGCGGCAAAAGCCTCGTTGAGTTCAACCAGGTCAAAATCAGCGAGACGCATGCCAGTCTGACGCTGCAACTTGGCCATCGCGTGGACTGGACCGAGACCCATGCGCCGTCCATCCAAGGCGGCGTAGGCCCAGCCAGTCAGCCAGCCCAGTACCGGCAGACCGAGTTCACGCACCAGATCTTCGTCACAGAGGATAGTGGCGGCAGCGCCATCTGTCAGCGGACAGGCATTGCCCACCGTGACGGTGCCAGCGACCCGATCGAAGTACGGCCGCAGTTTAGCCAGGGCAGCCTCGTCTTGGGTATCGCGTGGCCCATCGTCCATATCGAGCATCCCCCTGCCACCTGGCAGCGGAATGGCTGCGATCTCGTCGGCGAGTCGACTGCGAGCCGCCACTGCGCGGCGATGGCTGAGCAGAGCGAAGGCATCCTGTTCCAGGCGCGATACCGCGAATTCGCGAGCCAGGATCTCGGCCGTCTGGCCCATGTTCAGACCAGCCACCGGATCGGTCAGGCCGACCTGTACCCCGATCACTGGCATGAGATGGCGCGGACGCAGACCCAGCCAGGGACGCAGCCGCGCCAAGGCCGACTTGCCTCGGGCGACGGCAGCGAACAGCGCCGTCATCTCGCGATTGCAGATCAGCGGGATATTGCTCATCGATTCAGCCCCGACGCACACTACCGCCCGGCATTCGCCAGCGCGGATCTTGATCGCCGCGGTGGTAACCGCTTCCATGCCCGAGGCGCAATTGCGGTGCACCGTGCTAGCGATCAGGTCGTCTGGCAGGCCTGCCTTCAGTGCAATGATGCGGGCGACGTTGGCGGCCTCGATCGGCTGCGCGACATTGCCGGCGATCAGTTCGTCGAGACGGGACACCGGAAAGCGCGTCCGAGCGAGTAGCTCCTGGACCGCAAAGGTGCCGAGATCGTCTGCTTGCCAGCCTGCCAGCGGCCCGCCCGCCCGGGCAAAGGGCGTTCGCACGCCTCCGATGATGGCGATGCGTGTCATGATGCGCCTCCCCCGGCGTAGAGCCGGTCGATGAGGTCGCGATAGCGGTCGATGACCGCGTCGCGGCGCAGTTTGAGGGTCGGAGTAAGTTCTTTGCCGATCATCGCCGGATGTGGCACCACCGCCCAGCGGCGCACCTGCATCCAGGCGTCGAGATGGAGATTGGCGTCCGCAACTAGGTGTTCGATCTCGGCGCGCAGGTGGTCATCGGGCAGGCCATCAATGGCGTGTTCACGGGCAGCGTCCTCACCGAGGAAGAAAATAGCGGCGACGAACGGGCGACCATCGGCCACGACACAGGCGTGATCGACCGACGGGCTGCCACCCAGCGCTTGTTCGATCGGAACCGGGCTGACGAATTTGCCACCAGCCGTCTTGTAGAGTTCCTTGATCCGCCCGGTGATGCTCAGGTAGCCGTCAGGGTCGATCCGTCCCAGGTCGCCGGTTTTCAGCCAACCATCCTCGGTGAATACAGCACGGGTTGCGTCGGGATCACGGTGATAACCGCGCATCAGACCTGGCCCCTTGGTCTGAATCTCACCGACCGAGGATATGCGCATCGAGACGCCCTGGAACACCCTTCCCACACTGGCGCTGCGCCGTCCGGCGTCGCAATTGACCGCCACCACTGGTCCAGCCTCGGTCAGGCCATACCCGGGCGACAACGGGACCCCAATGTTGCGCAGAAAGCGTTCGAAACGTGGATCCAGCGCCGCACCGCCGACGATGACGTGGCGTAGACAACCTCCTAAGACGGCCCGCACGTTGGCAAAGACGAGACCATCCGACACCCGCAGCCCGAGAGGCACCGGCGCATCTGGGTCGTTGCCGGCGGCCTGCCGCATCGCCCAGTGGCCCACAGCCCGCTTGCCGACCCAGGCGGCATCGACGCCATGCGCGATGCGGTCGTAGAGCTTTTCGACCAGTCGTGGAACCATCGTCATGATGGTCGGACGTGCTTCGCGCATGAGCAACCCGGCTTGACGAACATCATCGGCAAACCAGATCGGTATGCCCGCTGCCAGGTAGGCATAGACGACCATGCGCTCGAAGACATGGGCGAGAGGCAGACAGGACAGGGCGCGGTCATGTGCGGGGTCGAGCGGGAATGCGCTCAGCGCCGCCTCCATCTGGGAGAGCAGGGCCCCGTGCGTCAGTTCAACCCCTTTGGGCATGCCGGTCGATCCACTGGTGTAGATGATGGTGGCCAGGCGATCGCGCGCGAGCTCGCCAGCTATGCGCGGCAGGAGACCTGGATCGCGTTCACCCAATTCATCGCCCCGCCGGCACAGTTCCTCCCAACCAAGGGCATGTCGGCTGGGCGTTGTGACATCGCGTTCGATCACCTGTCCGACCCGGGCGTGATGCACGGCAGCGAAGGCCGCACCCTCGTCATCCAGACCGATCAGGACCCGTAGCCGGGCATGCCCGATTTCATACGCGGCGTGCTCTGGTGCGAGATTGGTGAACAGCGGAACGCTGACTGCCCCCAAGCTGAGTACGGCCAGATCAGCCACCAGCCAGCGGGGCGAAGAAGGACCGGTAATCCCCACCGTGGCACCCGATCGGATGCCAATGGCATACATTCCAAGTGCGGCACGACGGACCTCGCGGCACAATTCTTCGGTCGACCACCAGCGCCAGTAGCCAGCAGCCCGCCACCCCACGTGACGCGTGCGCGGACCAGTCATGGCCACTTGGCGCAGCACCTCGGGGAGTCCCCGGGTTTGTTGGAGCGATTGTTGGAGCGATTGTTGGAGCGATTGTTGGAGAAAGGTTGCATGCGACATAATCATGGCGTCCTCCTCCACCGCTGATTGTAGGCAGTCAGGCCATCTTTCGGCATGGCGAAATCGACGGACGCAAGCAGTGTCGAAGGTATGGGGTCAACCCTGGGTATGCGAATGACATTGACTTTTCCGTTGTTTCTGACGCACCGTGTGGACATTACAGACTCAGGATACCGGCCTCGCATGTTCACGTATCAGCATATCGTCAAACTCCACGATACCGACGGCTACGGCATTCTGTTCTTCGCAAATCAGTTACGCATGTGCCACGACGCTCTGCAGGAATGTTGGCGGGCGATCGGTCATCCGCTGTTACCGAACCGTCATCAACTCGCTGTGCTGCCGGTGGTCGTGCATGCCGATAGCGACTATCTCGCCAAGATCGTGGTTGACGATGTGCTGCGCATCAGCATCACGCTTGACCATATCGGCACGACCTCCTTCAGCCTGCGCTATGCTTTGATCAACCAGCATGACGTAGAGGTCGGTCGGGCCCGTACCGTCCACTGTGCGGTGGATCCTACCACGGACGTTAAGACACCGATTCCGCTAGCCCTGCGACTCGCCCTGGGTCGTATCTGACAGCCCTTGGCGGACGTCGCCCCGCTGTAGCCTTTCGCGCGTGAACGAGGCCCCCCTTCCCGTCAGCGCCCTGCGCCACCTGCGTCCCGATATCAGCGCCATGCGTGGCTACACGCCGGGCGAACAAGTCGTCGACTGCATCAAGCTCAACACCAACGAGAGCGCCTGGCCACCCAGTCCGCGCGTGCACCTAGCGTTAAACAGCTTGTGTGACGACCGCCTACGGAAGTACCCAGACCCGCGTGCCTGCCGGTTGCGCGAACTCGCCGCGTCGACCTATGGCGTCAACCCTGAACAAGTCCTGGCCGGCAATGGTAGCGACGACTGCCTGACCGTCATCTACCGCGCCTTGCTGGGGGCAGGCGATCGTGTCGCGTGCCCATGGCCGACCTATGGTCTGTATGATGATCTCGCAGCCATCCAGGGCGTAACGATCGAACATGTCGACTGGGCGCGCGACTGGGCACTGCCCTCCGTGCTGCCCCGCCTGGGCGCCAAGCTGGTGCTGCTGGCGAACCCCAACAATCCATCCGGCACGGTGGTGCCGGTCGATCAGTTGCGCCGACTCGCCGATGCGCTGGACGGAGTGCTGGTAGTCGACGAGGCGTACGTCGACTTCTGTCCCGGCGGCTCGATCCTGCCACACCTCAATGCCCATCCCAACCTGATCGTGCTGCGCACCTTCTCGAAGAGCTACAGCCTGGCCGGGGCGAGACTCGGCCTGTTGTTTGCTGCGGCTCCGCTGGTTGACGTCTTCATGAAGGTGAAGGACAGCTACAACGTCAGCGCGCTGACCCAGGCGGTCGGTATCGCCGCGCTCGAGGACGCTGAGTATCACCGTGAACTGGTTCGTCGCACACTCACAGAACGCAGTCGGCTTGAGGCCGGGCTGGCTACGCTCGGTTGGTCCTGGCCTACGAGCGGCGCCAATTTCCTGCTCTGCGAGGTCGGCCCGCGGGCTGGCGAACTGTACCGTGGTCTCAAGGACCGTGGCCTGCTCGTGCGCTTTTGGGACCGCCCTGGACTCGACAGCAAACTGCGCATCACCGTGGGAACGCCGGAACAGACCAACCTGTTAATGCGGCACCTCCGCGAGCTGTTGTGAATTCCCATCGCTCACGGGCGATCTGCATCCTTGGTGCGACCGGCTCGATCGGCGCTTCGACCCTGGATGTAGCCGCGCGATTGGAGATTCCGGTCCACGCGGTGACAGCGCACAGCAAGGTCGCTGAGTTGGCCCGCTGCGCGGTCGCGGCACGAGCCAAGATCGCAGTGATCAGTGACGAGACCCACCTTCCCGAACTACGCCGGCTTCTTAGTGGCAGTGGCGTACGTGCCGAGGCCGGTGCAATGGCGCTGTGTGCGGCCGCATGCGCAGCCGATGTCGGGGCGGTTGTGACCGCCATCGTCGGAGCCGCCGGACTGCCACCGACGGTCGCTGCCGCCAAAGAAGGCAAGCGCCTGTGCATTGCCAACAAGGAGCCGTTGGTGATGGCCGGCGCACTCGTCATGACCACCGCCAAGGCGGCTGGTGGCGCGGTGCTGCCAGTCGACTCCGAGCATTCGGCGATTTTCCAATGCCTGGAAGGACACACGACCGCCGAAGTGGCCGAGATCCTGCTGACCAGTTCTGGCGGGCCCTTCCGCACCGTTACCGACTTATCGGCCGTCACCATTGAGCAGGCTCTGAAGCATCCGACCTGGAGCATGGGCCCGAAGATCACCATCGACTCAGCCACGTTGATGAACAAGTCCCTGGAGCTGATCGAAGCCCAGGTCCTGTTCGGCGTCACAGCCGAACAGGTAAGAATCATCGTCCACCCGCAGAGCGTGGTGCACAGCATGGTCGCCTACCGGGATGGGTCGGTGATGGCGCAACTGGGCCGGCCCGACATGCGTACGCCGATTCAGTACGCGCTGACCTGGCCGCATCATGTTGCCGGGCCAGTCGAGGCGCCTGACTTCGCCCGCATGGGTGACCTGACCTTCGAAGAACCCGACCGCAGGCGATTCCCCTCGATCGACCTAGCTTATCACGCCGCTCGCCTCGGCGGTCTGGCCCCCGCGGTAATGAATGCCGCCAACGAGGTCGCTGTCGCCGCCTTCCTGGCCGGCCGCTCACGGTTCCTAGATATCTTCAGCACGGTCGAGCGGGCTCTGAGCCAGTTGACCAACACGGCCGATCCGTCGCTTGAGCAAATCGTCGCGGCAGACACCGAAACGCGCGCGAGGTATGCGTGAAGACCATCTTATTCATCCCCAAGGTTCCGCTCGTCGAGCGGCTGCCTAGCGAGGCGATTGCACGTCTTGATGCCAGCGGCGCGATGAGCGAAGCCAAACTGCGCGATTCTGCCCAACGCCAACAGGCTGCGATTAGCGCCGTACGAACGGCCCTGGCAGGCTATGAAGTCCGCGAGCGACGCATCGATGAATTGAAGCCGGATGACGCGACCGGAGTAGACTTGGTGGTCACCGCTGGCGGCGACGGCACCGTGTTCACTGCCAACACCCTCTGCACAAGCGTGCCATTCCTGACCGTGAACTCGGATCCACTTGGTTCACTCGGCCATTTCACCCGGGCGCGCGCCGAGGACGTGCCGCGCATCCTCGACGCCTGGATTCGCGGACGCTCCGCCTACCAGGACATCCCGCGTCTCCGCTGCCGCACAGCGACCGTCGATGTGCGCATCCTCAACGACGCGCTGTACACCAATCAAAACCCAGCCGCGATGAGCCGCTATCTGATAGATGACGGTAATTCGTGCGAAAAGCAACGTAGCTCAGGCGTATGGGTGTCGACCGCTGCAGGCTCGACCGCAGGCATCCATTCGGCAGGCATGGATCCGGTGTTTGCCCTGCAGCCAGCCCTGCTGTTCAAAGTACGCGAGCCGTTCCACGCCTTCGGACGGGTCAATCTGCTGGAGGGTCGGCAACTACCTCCGCGATCTCTGAAACTGACTGCCTCAGTTCCCGGGATGGCTCTCTATCTGGACGGACCCAATATTACGGTCCCCGTGGCACCTGGTGAAACGGCAGAGATCACCGCTGCCGCTGAACCTCTGCGCCTGGTCATGTGATCCGGCCAGTTGCCGGATCAGCCTGAATTCAACTGATGGCGAGGTAGACCGACTTGGTGCCGGGTTTCACTGGGGGCTTGGCGACGGTGGACTCATAGCGGTCCCCGTGGCAGGCCTTCAACCAGGAGGCGATGGTATCGCGGACGCCTGAGACGGTCGGCTCACTGGTGCCGGTGAAGATGGTGACGACCGCATAGCCCTGACGGTCTTGCGGCGTCTTGCCAAGGTCGATGTCGGTCAGTCCGACGTGCACCTTGGCGAATCCCTTGCGACGGCCAAGAATGCCAACGATCTGGGACTGAGCCAGGTCGACACCACGCTTGATGGCCGAGGCGCGGACGATGACCGCCGTCTCTTCAGGGGAGATGGGCTTTTTTCCGAACAACGACGTCATGGGTGTATCCTCTACAGAATGGATCTGCGGGCAATAGGCCGTATGTGCAGTTTGGGGACAGGCTGACCAATGCCGTATCGAGAAAGAAACAGACCCAGGAGAGCCTCTCCTGGGTCTGTGAGCTTGATCCGTCTTGCGGCGGTCAGCTTTGGTTTACTTCTTCGCAGCCTTCTTGGCCTTGGCGGCATCCTTGGCGGCGACCAGAGCGGCCTTCACGGTCGCGGCCTGGGCCTTGAGTGCGACCATCTTGGCCTTGGTGGAGGCGAGTTTGGCGGAGAGAGCTGCGATAGAGGCCATGAGGAGGTGATCCTGTTGGGGTAAGGGTTCGTTATGCAGTCATTCTTCAGAATAGCCAAAGCCAAATCACGCAACGCCAACGAAAATCCGATCCAGTCCCCCGTAGCGATGCCGGTGACCGCCTGATGAGCAGTGACTGGAAGTCGTCCGCATCACTTGGAGAGACGGACCGGCGCGCCTCTTAAAGGCCCCGCTTCACATAGGTGAGCAGTGCTTGCTCCCAGGCCTTTAAGGCGGCCTCTCGGCTGCCCTTGGCTTTGATCATATCGTCGAGAAATATGCGCTCGAATGCCTTGGCCCCATCATCGTGGTTACGCAGGGCCTGCCAGTAATCACGGAACCGCGAACGGCCGCAGTTCTTGTGCCTGCAACCAGGCCCACAGGTGCCAAAGACGAAGAATTGGACCATGGCGTAGACTTCGCCGTACTGGTCGACAGCGATATGTCCGTGATGGTCGAGGTAGGTGGCTGGCGGGGTCAACATGCGCTTTTGTTCAGCATAGAGCGTCTGCAGTCGCGAGATCCGTTCACGCGGAGGCCGCGCCGTGAACTGGTTGTTCTTGAAGACCCCGGACTTGAAATACACAGCCAACCCCTCATTGAACCAGGTCGGTACATGTTCTGATCCATTGCAGGCCAGATGCAGGAACTGATGGCTGCACTCGTGCGCGGTGACGTGCTCGACCGAGAAATCCTCACCACCAAGGCTGCCAGATTCTTCATAGACCCACAGGGAGAGCAGACCAGGAGTGAAGAAATCGCCGGTAATCCCGCCGCCGCCCATGGCTGTGTTCATACCGTAGGCGGCTGCCGCAGCATCGAAATCGCTCTTGCGGTTGAATATGTGGACTTCGAACTTTAACGGCGGCATGCGGTCCGGTTCGTACAACTCCGCATATGTCCGGTACAGCGCCTCAAGGTAGGCACCATGGGCCAGCAGTCGTGCAGATGAGGTGTGGCCGGTGACGTGGTAATGCTCGGTCTCGATGTCCCAACCGTCCGACCAGGCGACTGGTTTGGTCATACGATCTGATTGTTCTGGAAGCTTGCCGTCGGCGCGCAGCACCTTGCCCGCACGGAACTGGCGCTCACGCTAGGTGGTCTTGGCGCCTTTCCGAGACGGGTCCGGAACCATCACCTCGAAGCTGTCGATGATCAACGTGGTGGACACGCGGTCGATCGGACCTGGGAAGACCAGACCCGAGATGCGATCACCATGCCGGGGCACGATCGCACAGCGGTCCGCCGCGGTACCGAGTCTGGCGACAATGCCCTTGGGTGCCGACTTGGGCTCGGCCTGCGGGCGGGTCGGGGTGACCTTATAGTAATTTCAGTCGGTCCATTGCAGTGGCAGTTTGGTGCAGTGGCAGTTTGGCGGCAGCATCACCTGCCGCATCAAGGCTGGCACCGCCCTCGGCTTCAGCGCTGAAGATGGCGATGTCATGTTCCAGATCACCGGCGGCCAGGGCACGGATTGGTGTGGTTGCCATCAACGTGCGGCCATCCACGACAACCTCGACCTGCTTGACCGGAACCGTGCCACCGGCGCCACGTTGACGGTCCAATGCCCGGTCGTGCATGTTCTCCGGCAGCCAGAGATAGGGATGGCGGAAGGAGATGCCGGCTTCGGCATCACACTAGGTGCGCCAATGCATGTCCCAGGGCGAGGCTTCGCCTGCCGCGAGGGCAACGGCCAGTAGAACAAGCAGGATCAATCGATGCATGCCCGATCGTCACGATCGAACCGGACAGGGCCGTTGTGTCTGGATATCCCGACAGCGCTACGACTCGTCGGCCCGCGCTTTCAGCACCGACATGAAGGCCTCCTGCGGCACCTCGACCGAGCCGACCATCTTCATGCGCTTCTTGCCTTCCTTCTGCTTCTCCAGCAGCTTGCGCTTTCTGGAAATGTCGCCGCCATAGCACTTTGCGGTGACATTCTTGCCGTAACTCTTGATCGTCTCGCGGGCGACCACGCGGGTGCCGATGGCGGCCTGCAGCGAGACTTCGAAGAGATGCTTGGGGATCTCCTCTTTCAGACTCTTGATGATGGCCCGGCCGCGGCGCTCGGCGACAGTGCGATGGCAGATGAAAGCCAAGGCATCGCAGGCGTTGTTGTGAACCAGGATATCGACCTTCACCAGCTCTGAGACCTGGTAGCCACTCAGCTCGTAATCCATGGTGCCGTAGCCCTGCGTCACCGTCTTCAGCTTGTCGAACAGGTCGAAGATGACTTCGGCCAGCGGCATGCGATATGTCAAGCGGCAGCGGTGCTGGCCAATGTAATCCTGGCGCAGGAACTGCCCACGGCGGTCCTGCACCAGCTGCATGACCGTGCCGATGCGGTCGGCCGGTACGAAGAAATTGATGTCGACAACCGGCTCCTCGATCGAGTCGTAGCCGTCTTTGGGCAGTTCGCCCGGGGTGGTGATCTCGATGGTGCGCGGCTTGCCGTCCTCGCTCATGATACTACGCAGATTAACCCGGTACGTCACCGTCGGTGCGGTCTGCACCATGTCGAGATCGTGCTCGCGTTCGAGCCGTTCCTGGCAGATCTCCATGTGCAGCATGCCCAGGAAGCCGCAACGGAAGCCATGGCCAAGAGCGCCACCGCTTTCGGGCAACCACACGAACGAGGCATCATTGAGGCTGAACTTCTCGACCGCCTCGCGCAGCTGATCGTAGGTCGTCTCGCCGGACGGATACAGACCGCAATAGACCATCGGCTTCATCTCGCGGAAGCCGGGCAACGGTTCGGCCGGAGCCGCATCGAGGGTGATGGTGTCGCCTACCTTGACGTCATGCAGGGTCTTGATCGCGGCGCAGATGTAGCCGACCTCACCGGCATTCAGGCCATCGACGCTGGTCTGCATCTTTGGACGCAGGCGGCCGATGTCGCTGACCTCGTACAACTTGTCGCTGCGGATCAGGCGGATCTTGTCGCCCTTACGGATCGCGCCGTTGACCAGGCGGACATACAGGATGATGCCGCGGTAATCGTCGTAGATCGCATCGAAGATCAGCGCCTGGGTCGAGGATTCCGGATGGCCGCCCGGGTGCGGGATCTCGCGGACGACCGCCTTGAGGATCTCCTCGATGCCGATGCCAGCCTTGGCACTGGCCAGGATCGCCTCGTCAGCCGGGATGGCGAGCGACTCCTCGATCTCGGCTTTGACCTCGTCGGGCCTGGCGCTAGGCAGATCGATCTTGTTGATCGTCGGGATGACCGTGAGCTTCAACTGGTCGGCGAGGAGGAAATTCGCCACTGTCTGGGCCTGGACCCCCTGAGTCGCATCAACCACCAACAGACAACCTTCGCAGGCCTGCAGACTGCGCGTCACTTCGTAGCTGAAGTCGACGTGTCCAGGCGTGTCGATGAGGTTCAACTGGTAGGTGTTACCGTCCTCGTGCTTGTACGACAGGCACACCGCCTTGGCCTTGATCGTGATCCCGCGCTCGCGCTCAAGATCCATGCTGTCAAGGACTTCCAGCTCCTTATCATCCTTCTGGCCCATCGCGCCGCAGCGCTCGAGCAGACGCTCGGCCAGGGTCGACTTACCGTGGTCAATGTGGGCAATAATGCAGAAGTTACGAATGAGGTGCTGCGGATGTGGCATGGTCGTTGGTTCGTGGTCCGCGCTTCGTGATCCCGGTGGGAACCTGGAAGGCGCTCCGCGAGGGGCGGCAGGATGCCAACCAGACCGAAATGGGCAACCAGCGTTGCCGGTGCCGGGGCCTGCTATCGGTGAACCCATTCTTGGCTTCCCTGGCCGCCAGCCGATACTGCCGGCGATGCCCGCCCCCGATCCACTCATCGGCACACTGATCGGCTCTATCCGCCTGCAGGCCCGGCTCGGGGCCGGAGCCATGGGCGTGGTCTACCGCGGTAGGCACGAGGTACTCAGCAAGGACGTGGCGGTCAAGGTGCTTGGCCAGGTGCGCGGGGACGTGGCGCATGCCCGCCAGCGCTTCCTGCGCGAGGGCCAGTCGGCGGCCAAGGTCACCCACATCAATGTCGTCCAGGTGTTCGAGGCTGGCGTGCACAAGGACCAGCCGTACCTGGTCATGGAACTGGTGGTTGGCCACAGCCTGGGCAGCCTGCTCGACGAGGTGTCACGCAAGGCCGGCCGACCGACCGGACTGCCGCCAGAAATGGTCGCCAGGCTCGGATCCGGCATCGCCCTCGGTATCCATGCCATCCACGCGGCCGGCGTCGTCCATCGCGACATCAAGCCAGACAACGTGATGATCTCCGCCGAGCGTGTCCCCAAGGTCGCGGATCTCGGGCTGGCCAAGGAGATCGCCGATCCGGACGCCCTCCGCCTAACCGGCACCGGCATGGTCGTCGGCACGCCGCTGTACTGCGCTCCCGAAGCGATCCGCAATCCGCAGGACATCGGACCGGCCGCGGACGTCTACAGTCTGGGCGTTTCACTCTTCCACATGATCGCCGGGCGTCCCCCTTTTGACGGCGACACCGCCTACGCCGTGATGCGCGCCCATCTGGAAGATCGGCCGCGGAACCTACGTGATGTGGTCCCTGGAACCCCAACCAGCCTAGCGACGCTGGTCGACCTGTGCCTAGATAAGGATCCGGCCAGGCGCCCCTCGGCACTGCAGGTCGCCGAAGCTCTGGCCGGTGGAACCATGTTGAAGTCCAGGCAACGGATGGGCGTGGTGCTGCTCGCCGGCGTCGGGCTGCTGGCCCTGATCGCAGGTGGCGGCGGAGCCTGGTGGGCGTTGCGACCACTACCGGTGTCGACCCAGACGGTTGAAGCCACTGGCGCGATCGTCATTCAGTGCAGCCATCCGCGAGTTCGCATCCGTATAGACGAGGGTGTTTGGCAACAGCCCAAACCCGAGGGCCTGACCGTGCGTCCTGGCAAGCGATGGATCGAAGCCGTGGCAGAACAGCCAGGACCCCTCCTCCGTTGGAGTGGGAATTGCGAGGTACCGGCCTCCGGCCAGGTGCGCGTCCAGGTCGAGCTGTCCGGCACAGCGGTACCGGAGACCCGTCTGGCTCTGCCAGGCGCGGGTATGCTGTTCATTGCCGGACAGGCGGCCGGACTGGAGCCTGCGGCCAGCATCGCCTGGGCCGGAACCTGGCCTTTGGCCCGATGGGAAGGAACCCTATGGCGGACCCGGACCTGGCAGGTGGATGCCAACGGAGCGAGCACCATCGTCGCCGGATCAGAAGGCGTTCGGGACCTCCCTGACGGAGACGCCTGGTGGCGGGTTGCCGATGAACAAGGTCAGCCGCAGGACGCCCACCATGTCGTGTGCTGGTGGGAGGCCGAACGCGCACGTAGCGCCACTGGCCAAAGCGAACCAAGCGGTTGGCGGGAACAAGGCTTGCGGCCAGCCCAGCCCGCCTTGCGCCTGAACCTCGGCCTAGTCGATGCGATCCTGGAGCGCTGCCGCACCAATGCCCAACTGCCTGAACGCGCGGCAGCAGCCGCCATATGCGCACGCCTGCGCCAACCGATCTGGTATCGCGATGGCAAGGGACGTGGCACCCTGATCGGTGGTGGCACCGAGGCGACCACCGGATCGCTGGTGCTGATACCTTTCAGGGCTTTGCCGGCGTCGCCGGAGCCACCCGGGTCGACCATAATCCCGGGCCGCGTCCCCAGCCGCCCGTGATGTCGCGATCACCAAAACGGACATGGACGGGGTAATGCTTGGAGTTGTACACCCAGCTGCCGCTGAACTGGGCCTCGGCGGCCAGGTCGATGGCCGGCGTGCCGCCAGGGACATCCCGCAAAGGATAGAAGATCCCGCCAAGCAGTTCGGTCGCGCCACCGCCGGAGCGCAGACAGACCATCTCACCTTCAGTCTTGAAGCCGAGGATCCAGGCCGTCCCGCCATCGTTGATCAGGAGCGGCTCGCCACCGAACTCGGCATTGGTCTGCCGAGCCCACAATTTATGGGCACCGGTGATCCGCCACGTGCCGATCACGTCCTCAATGAAGGTACGACCTTTACCGAGGCCCTGGTAGCGGTGGTCGACGAAATCCACATGGCGGAAGGCAGCCGAATTCCGGCCGACGTGGACAACATTGCCGTCCAGCCAGAGATGCTCGAAGATGACGGGATTGGCCGTGTCCTCGATGCGGATCAATGGATCGACTCCGGCCTTGGCCTTCAGAGAACTCTGGAATCCGACAATTTTGCGCACTGACCCGCGCACCACGATGGTCTTGTCGATTTCATAGCTGCCATTGGGCAGGTAGACGACCGGCGCTCCGCTATCGATCGCAGCCTGCAGGTCTTTTGCGCCATTCACCCACTGCTTGGTGTCGCTCGGCCAAAACAGCGGCGTCTCCTCAACCGGCAAGGCTAGGGCCTTGGCGGCACCAGCGCTGGCGGCCGAGGTGTTCCCCTGACTCCATTCGTCGACCGTCACCGGTTTGCCTGGGGTGGGCGGCTTCACGTCGTCTTCGCCTCGCCCGTCCACGGCGATCGAGAACCCGGTGCAGACGACATTGCGCAAGTAGGCGATGCCAGGCGTGATAATCGCTGGCTGCTTGGCCGCCTTGGCGGTGCAGACGGCGTCGATCAGGACCAACAGGTGATCGTCATTAGAGATGCGGAACACCGGTGATTCGCCGACCGCGGTCAGGCGACGCATGAAGATCGGGTTATGGTCGCTGGTCACCCCGACCTCGGTCTGGCCACGCAGTACGATATCCTCAAACGTCATCGAGTACTGCCAATGCCCAGCCATGGCTATGCCGGTTGAGAATCCCTGGATCTCGACATGCTTGATCAACGCCGGGCCGGGCCAGCCGCGGTTCATCGCCAGACCGGTGGATCCCGATCCGGCCGGAGCGCGGATCAGAACGTTTTCGACCGTCCCGCGGTTGCTGGCGATGAAATCGAGGCCGACCGCCCCGGGGTTCCCCTTTCCCACATCGATGGTCAGGTTGGATACGCAATGGCGGAAGGCGCGATTGCCTCCGCCAGAAGGATTGCCCCCGTCCGCTTCGGATCCGGTGGCGACCAGCGCTTGTGGCTTGGCCGCGTCGGTGAATCCGGCTGCGGCATCCTTCAGCTGGATCACGGTCTTGGTTCGCCCCTGACCGACCAGCAGGAATCCCGCTCGCCAGCCGCTGCTCCAACCACCCATATCTCGGTATTGCCTGCCTTCGATAGGACCACTGACCAGATAGGTCCCGGCCGGCAGGTAAATCATGACCGGAGCGGCATAACGGTTGAGATCAATGTGCTTGGCTATAGCGGTACGGATCGCCTCGGTATCGTCTGTCTTGCCGTCTCCGACCGCGCCAAACAACTTCACGTTGACTACCCCGCTGTCGACAGGCGGCAGGAAATCGGGCCATTCCCCGCACATCAAGCCGACGATCGCCAGCAACAGAACGAGGATCTTGGTCATGGTTGCCTCTATTGTTACTTATGAAACGGAACAATCACAGTGGTGTGACATGCGGCTTGCCGGCGCCCCCATCGGCCACCATCCCGGTCAACCGAAGATTGATAGCTGCTGGCCCTTGGTCCGTGCGAAATCAACGGGCTTTGCGTGCGCCGTGAACACCGTCTGCCAGCGTTTCCTATACAGCAGATCAGCCAGATCCCACAGATTGGCGCAGTCGGCCTTGCAGTAAGTGGTGATCTTCTTGTAGGCGGCCGCGTCGCCATTCTTCCAGGCGCCCCACAAGGCAATCGCCTCTCCGCCACGCATGCCGGCTATGTCACCGCCGCGGCCGATGCCCATCTGCTTCTCGATGTCCTTCAGCCCACCGCTGATGCCCAGTGCCCGTGACAGAATGAGCAGATCGAGGTGGGGCAGTTCGCAACGGAATCCGGCATCCTTGAAATGCCGCTCGATGAACGGCAGGTCGAAATTCTCACCATTGAAGGTAACGATCAGGTCATACTCCTTCACGGCGGCAGGAAAGCGTTCGAGCGGCTCATCGCCCGGCATCGGCTTGCCGGCCACGAAGACGCGGGAGGTGTTGCGATCGACCAGGCCGATGACCGTGATCTGGTCGTAGCCAGGAGTCAGACCGGTGGTCTCGATATCGACCAAGGCGATCTTCGCCGCCGGGCAGTAGCCCTGCCACAGGCGCCAGGATTCATGGGTGGTGAAGGCCTGCTTAAACCAACCCCGATCACGTGACTCCAGTGCGCGCTGGGCTTCACCAATCGCTTCGGCCAGCTTGCTGGCACGCGCATTGCCGACCGCCTCGCTGACCTCCTCTGGATGGGCCCTGGCCAGACTCCAATCGAGCACGCCCCGGCTCCATAGGGCGCGTTCCAGGTCCTGAGTCATACCCTTGGCGTAGGCGAAGCTGGCATTGAGCATGCCGCGATGCTGCGTTCAGTCGCCGGAATGGAAGATCGGGAGCAGACGCAGGACCGGCCCGCCTCGGCAATCCCCCGTTGCCAGTCCGCCGACGCTGCTGTAATCTCGCCGCCATGTTCGAACTGGTGTTTATGACCGGCTCGCGGGCTGGCGAGGTCGTGGTGGTGAAGAGCTCGCTGATGGCGGGCCGCAGCCCGGACTGTTCGTTGGAAGTCCCCGATCCGAACGCCAGTCGCCAGCATGCCCGCGTCGTCTTCGACGGCACTGGATTGACCCTGGTTGATAATCGCAGCGCCAACGGCACCTTCCTCAACGAGAAACGCCTGACCGATCCGGTGCGCCTGAAGCACGACGACGTGTTCCGCCTCGGCGAGACGCGTATCCGCATCCAGGCCAGGCGCGGGCAGACCGACGCCTCCGAGTCAGTGTTCGGCTTCCATGATTCCGAGGCTGATCTCAGCCAATCGATCGTCATGCCGATGTCCGAGCTGGTGCAGGCAAGCCGCTCGCCGGATGCCTCTGATCGGCGATTCGCCGGACTGCTGAAGGCGATGAACCTGAGCAAGGACATTGACCAGCTGGATCGCGTCCTGGAAGGTATCATCGAGGTGATGTTCGACCTCTTCCCGCAGGCCGAACGGGGATTCCTGATGCTTGGTGCAACCGCCGAAACGCTGTTGCCTAAGTCAGTCAAACTGCGCAATTCATCGGGTACGCCCGAGGCGCCGAAGATCTCGACCTCAATCTGCCGCAAGGCCCTGGCCGAACGCGCGGCCTTCCTCTTCAACGACTCGAACCCTGGTGACTTCGACCAGGGCATGTCGATCGTGTCACTGAAGATCCGTAGTGCGATGACGGTGCCGCTGATCGTCGACAGCGATATCCTTGGCCTCCTGCAGGTCGATACCACCGACCGCGCCAAGTCTTTCACTTCCAAGGATCTGGAACTGGCAGCAGCGGTCAGCCAAGTGGCCTCATTCGCACTGCGCAATGCCCAGCAGTTGCTCACCATGGAGACGCAGACGCGCACGCGTGATAATCTCTGCCGCTTCCTGCCCGGACCATTGGCGCAACAGGTTCTTGACGGCAAGCTCGACATCAACCCGGGCGGCAAGACGTTCAGCGGCACCGTGCTGTTCAGCGATGTGGTCGGCTTCACCCGGATGTCCGAAGCGATGTCGGCTGAACAAGTCGTTGAATTGATGAACAAGTACTTCGAGCGCATGGTTCCATGCATTCGCAACGAGCGCGGCTCGATCGACAAGTTCATTGGTGATGCGATCATGGGCTTCTGGGGTGTTCCGATTGAGCACGGCAACAGCGCGATCGAAGGCTGTTCGTCGGCCTTGAGCATGCAGATCGCTATGCTCGGTTTCAACAGCTTGGCCAAGAGCGAGGGGAGGCCGGTGATTGGACACGGCATCGGCCTCAACACCGGTCCTGTGGTAGCCGGCAACATCGGCTCGTCAGACCAGTTGTCGTACACCTTGCTGGGCGACACGGTCAATACCGCCAGCCGCATTGAACATCACGCCCTCAGGGAGCAGGTCCTGGTCAGCCAAGCCACCTGGGAGGCGCTTGGCGAAGCGGGCTACGGCGTGCGCATGCCGCCAGTCCACGTACGCAACAAGAACGACGCCCTACATCTCACCGCCCTGCGCGGCCTGTTGCGCGATGGTGGCGAAGTGATTCTCTTCCTGCCAGTCGATTCCGGCGGCGTGCGCTGCTGGCTGATCCGCCGGCTGTCAGACCGCACCTTCATCATGCTGCATCCGACCAGCCATGACCCCGGCGCCCAGACCATGTCGACGGCCGCAGTCGAATGGCCAGGCGCAGCCCTCGGCACTCCCCAGGTACTGGCTACGCTGCCAGCGCAGAACGCCGACGGGACGCTGACCCGCAGCCAGATCCGTCTTGATGATGAGACTCTGGCTGGCCTGATAACGGTGCAACCCATCACCTGCCCGATGGGGTGGGATTCCTTGGTACGCTGATGCCACACTCCCTTCCCACCGGTCTTGAATCCTGGCGCACCGAACTCGGCAAGGCCTTCGCCATCGCTGAGGCGTCGCTGCCGGACGGCGAGAACACCCCAGATGACCAGGTATGGCATCACCTCGAGGATCAGGCCGTATCGATGGCCCGGGTGGCCCGTGGTCTGCCCACCCTTGGCGGGGACAGCGACACTATCGATCGGACTATCGACGCGATCACCGACCTCACTGAACGCTTGAGGCGGCACGGCGGCGGGGATCCTGAGGACCACCATATTTCAGCCGAACAGTTTTTCCTGCTCTACTATCTCGGGGCGCAGGTCCACGCCGCCGTACTTGATGAGGCGGTTGCCGGCGAGATCATTCGCGGCTGCTGGGCAGATGCCCGCGAAGAGGACGAGGACGACGAGGTCGACGAGCCCTGGCCGATCACACGGCCCCCGCCCAAGGACTCGGCGACGTGGCTTGATGAGGTGTTGGAAGCTTGGCGTGGTGCGCGCCGACCACCGCCCCTGCGCACCGCAGAAGGCCGTCCGGTCCTGGCGAGCGGCGACGACCTGCGCGAAAGCGGCGTGATCCTCGCTTTGCACCGGCGCGGCTGCAATCCTCCGGCTGAAAGCGTCTACGGCCTGATCGGCGTGATCACCGAAATGGAAGGCGACATCGAGGGCTTGGGTCCCGAGTTGACCCAGTTGAAAAAGACCCCGCCCATGGCCTTCGTCCTCTATTATGTGTGGACGCACATCCTGATCGGCCATGCCGATGAGGCCGCCGCCATGGCGGTCGTCCAGGAAGCGAGCAGCCACATCGACAGATTTGCCCCGAGCCAGCAGAGCCAGGCCGGAAGTTCGCGGTTCAAGCGTCGCAACTAGCAGACTGAGGAAAACCTATGTTTGTCCCCAGCCTGCTCACGTCTGGGGCTGGAACCGTCCTGCATGCACCTCTATATCCACGTCCCGTATTGCGCTGCGAAATGCCCCTATTGCGACTTCAATTCGATTGCGGGCCGTGACGACGAGCACATGTCCTATGTCGAGGCGCTGATTAGCGAGATCCGACGTCTGCCGACCGGTCCATACGACACGATCTTCATCGGCGGCGGCACGCCTACCATGCTGGGAGCGCACCTGCTGGGACGCCTGCTCGCCGCCATTCGGGGCCATATCACGCTCGCCGATGACTATGAGTGGACCTGCGAGGCGAACCCAGGCTCATCAGATGCTGACCGCTTTGCCGTCCTCGCCGAACATGGAGTCAATCGCATCTCGCTGGGCGTGCAGAGCACCCACGCCCACCATCTGCGCTTCCTCGGCCGGGTCCATGATGCCAGCGAAGCAGAGGCAGCCATTGCAGCGGCCTGTGCCGCGGTACCCCGGGTATCGGCGGATCTCATGTTCGGCCTGCCCGGCCAGACCATCCACGAGGTCGAAGCCGACTTGCAATTGTACCACCGACATCGTCTCGACCACGCCTCGGTCTATCATCTCGCCTTCGAACCGGGGACCGAGTTCCATGCCCGGCGGTCGCGTGGCGAGATGGCCGACATCGACGGCGACTTCAGCCGGGAACTCATCGAATTGGTCGCCAGGCGGCTCGACGGACTGGGTTTGAGCGCCTATGAGACCTCGAACTTCGCCCGACCTGGCCACGAAAGCCGGCATAATCTGGCTTATTGGCGACTGGCAGACTACCAAGCGGCCGGGGCGGGGGCGGTCAGCACCCTCGACGGAGTACGCATGACTCGTGAAAAACACCCCGCTGTCTACATAGCTGCCCTCCAGACAGGTGGTGACGCCGCCTGGAAACGAGAGGTCCTCACCCCGCTGGACCGCATACGCGAGGCCTGGATGCTGGGCCTGCGCCTTGCCGAGGGCGTCACGGCCCAGCGCCTGGAGCGGTTGGGTGATCCTGAGAGCAGATGGCGACCGATCGCCATCGCCCTGGCTGACCTCGGCCTGGTCATCTACGATCCGTCCGGCATCCGCCTGGCAGCCAGCGCCAGGCATGCCCAGGACGAGGTGACCGTCAGACTGATGCCGTAAGCGTCAGTCAACCCATTGCCCACTCTGTCACTGCCCCTAACTTCCTAGCGTGCCTTCAGTCAACTGGTCAATGACAGCCATCGGATACCCGCCCCATGCCAAGGCCGGCGTGCGGGTCGTTGCGGTGTCCCACATGTCCACGTTCGCCGCCTTGCGCTTCTGCGAGGACATCGGCATCCGCACGGGCTGGATCCTGGCCGAAGGTTCGCAACCCCAACTGGACCAGATTGAGGCTGACTCACCGACCTGGGTGGCGCTGGGCAAGTTGTTCGCTGATGCCCGCATCGTGGCGACCGAGGGCCTGGCGAGCGGCCGCCTGGTGTTCGCCGCCGCCACCCCGACGGCAGGCAAGCCACAGACCGATCGTGCGCTGACGTCGTGGGCAGAGCAGCACCACCAGCCTTGGCTCGAAGTGATCGACAACGAGACGTGTCTGTGGGGTGGCCTGTCAGACCCGCAGCTGATCCGCCTGATCGGCTGGTTCACCTGCCAGCGTCCGATGGACGTCGACTGGAAGAGCGTGCGGATTGAATCCCGTTGCTTTGCCAGATTGCGCCAAGGACTGTTCGAACACGGCTGGACCCGCAATCTCGCCCTGGTGCGCAGCGACCGCAAGACGGCCGACCTGTGGGGCGGAGTACATCGCACCTGCCTGCTCGACCACACCGGGCTGCCGATGCCTGGCCAGGCCAACGCCGGCCTGCGGGTGCGCATTGATCTTGGTGAAATGACCGCATCCGAGTTGACCGAGCGCTGCCCGATTGCCGACGACACCGGCAAACTCTCCCCAGGCCGCCTCAGCGGACTGTGGAACGCCTGAGGAACTGGCACTGATGCGGCGTATCCTCGTCGCTATAGGTGTAATCATGGTTCTCTGTGGCGCATTGATGTGCTGGCCGCTCACTCGGATCTTTCTGACCCACGAATGGGGGCACGCCCGCGTATTAGAGATCTACCGTCAGCCCCATGGCGACGATGTCACTGTGCGGGCGGTGTGGGAGATGCAGACCGGAACAGGCGCCTGGCTGATCGGGGATACCCAACGGAGCCAGTTCTTCCGCACCATGGGTGATCCTCAGACCTCGGTCCGCGAAGCCGATGAGATCGAGTCCCGAGTCCTTCCGGACAACCAAGGGCACCAGACCTTTGTAAAGGCCTTCTGGAAAGCGAACGATCCGGCCGGAACGGCGTTTATCATCGACGTCAGCGAGACCCACCCATGGATTCGTTATATTACCGGCTTGGCATTATGCGCCCTCGGCCTCATCACGGCCCGTCTCGCCTGGGCTTCAGGCCGTTGGCGGGACGCATGAGGATCATCGTCGTCCTCTTGCTGGCCTGTTCAGGCTGGTCAGCAGACCTCCTGCCCCAGGCCCCGACCGGCGCCATCGAACTGCAAGGCACGTTGGCCGGCGAACGTTTCTGGCTGCGTCTGAATCCGCCAGATGCCCGCTTTGGCAATCAGCGCATGATCGAACTGCTCTACACCCCGCCAGCCGCCACGGCCCTGGGCGGGGCACGCCTACCCGACTGTCCGTTCCTGTTGGTTGACGAGCGCCTGCGCCTGGTGGCGTGGAATGGCCGCGACACCTTGGCCCGAGTGGTCGCCGTCGCCCGTGGCTACAACGTCACTCGCGAGATCGACGGTCCAACCATCGAGGGAAACACGACGGCGGCGACACCAGACGAACGCACGGTTCTAGGCGCACGCGGTTGGGACGAACGTCTAGCACCCCTGCTGTTAGCCGTGGCCTGGCGGGCCGGCACGACCGGGGAGATTCCCGCCTACGATTTCTTCGGTCCAACCCCGCCGACGCCGACCACGGTGGGCTGGCAGCAATCCCAGGTGACGATCGCCGGACGTCCACATCAGGCAGTGGCCGACCCAGCTGGCCGACTCCTCCGGCTCGATGATGCGTCAGGTTCTGCCGTCCTGACCGTCTCAGCCTGGATAACGCCATGAACATTCTTCCTGTCGCCCTTGCCATCGCTTGTGTCCTATGCGCATGCTCCTCGTCCAGCCGAGAACCATTGGAGACCAGGCTCAAGCAGATCCGGACCTACGGTTGGCCGGCAACTGTTGTCGACCCGTCACCCCAGTGGAATCCGAACAGCAACGTGCTGGTGGCTCGTTCGCAGGGTGGATTCGCTCTGCTTGAGGAAGGCGGTCAGGGTGTCCGTCAATTCGACGCCGAAGATCGGCGCGACAGCTGCCTGCCAGTATGGCTCAATGGCGACCAGTTCGTGTTCGGCCCATCCCGCAACGCCATTCCTGCGGGTGATGGTACCATTTCCAAACCCAGCGATGGGCTGACGGTGGCATCCTTTGTCGGATTGGGCAAGCCCCAACGCACCCAACTAACCGACCGTGGGTACCGTCCACGTCGATCTGGCGACAACCTGATCGTGGCGCAGGACGGCAACATCATCATCCGCGTGGATGCCAAGGGCGACATCAGCGAGTTTGGCGAAGGATTCGATCCCGAGCCGCAACCGAATGGTCCAGGCCTGGCCTGGCGCACCACCCCCGCCTTCGACACGGATTGGTGGACCGGCCACACCGGTCCAGGAACCATGTTCGTGCGATGGACCGCCGGACGGGTCGATAATCTGGGCAACGCCATGCAGGCCTGCTGGACCCGTCGGGGCGGGGTGATCGCCACGGTGGTCAATCTACCAGCAGCCGACGGTCAACCCTGGTGGAGTGGCGGGACCCGCCTTGTGCACATCGCCCGTCCAGGCGCGCCGATCGAGACGTTGCGCCGTGACGGGCGGGATCCCGCGGCCCACCCGCTCGCTGAGATCATGGCCTGGGTTGACGCCGATAACGTGGTCTGGATCGGGACGCAACGGCTTGATGGTTGGGCCGAGCGCATCAGCGACGCTGGTCGTGGCCCGGTGTGGAGCGCCGATGGCAAGCGACTGTGCTTCCTGGAACTACCCAAGGATGGTTCGCAGATCCCGACCATCCGCGTCGCGGTGTTGGCCCTGCGATGAGCCGCGCATTGATCCTGCTGCTGGCCGCTGCCGCGATGAGCGCCGCCACTTCTGGCGATGTCATCGCCGCGGCCGAAGCGTCTCTCAGCGAAGTGCAGCGGGACGAACCTGGATCGCCGGCCCGGGCCGAGGCGATCGCCGCAGCCTTGGAAGGGATTCCCGACCTCGCCCCGTTGGACCGCCTCACCGTGCGCCTGGCGCTCGCCGAGGCCTGGCTTGATGGATTCCAGCCCGCCCGTTGTGTCGACATTGCCGCAGCCGTGCAGAAGGATCCGGCGGCGACGCCCGCCATCCGCGAACGCGCGGCCCTGGCCCGCTCAGCCGCTGCCCGGGCGGTGCTCAGTGATGGCGATCGACTTGCGGCAACCGTCCTACTGGATGAACTAGCACAGTCCGGTGATGCCGGTCCTCGCGCCGCCGCCCATCTGGCAATCGGTCGGGCCGCCTGCAACCTGGCCCTGGGCGAAGATCGCAAGCCGGCGGACGCTCCTGCCGCGCTGACCGCCTTGGACGAGGCCCTGAAACTGCTCGCTCCGATGCCGCCCTCCGAGCGCATCCCCGTCTACCTGCTACGGCTGACCGCGATGGAACGTAGCGGAGCCCAACCGGCCGAGGTGCTGGCCTGGATCCAGGCCCGCAGTGCCGATCCGGCGGCGGTTGAGGCCGCCGCAAGCGCTACCGCCGCCGTCGACAAACTGGTCGGGCAAGCAGCTCCGGCCCTGAAGGCGGGGCGCCTGGACAGGGCTGGTGAGGCGCTCGACCTCACCAGCCTGCGCGGCAAACCGGTGGTGGTCGACTTCTTCGCCTCCTGGTGTGGTCCATGCGCGGCAGTCGCACCAGCGGTCGCCCAGTTCGCGGCCCGACATCCCGAGGTGCAGATCATCGGTGTCAGTCTGGATAATCCGCAGACCATGGCCGATCTGCCTGCTTTTATGGCCAAGCATGGCATCACCTGGCCAGTGATCGGCGAGAAGCTGGGCTGGGACGGCGAACTCGACGACATCTGGCACGTCAACGGCATCCCCAGCCTGTTCCTGGTCGGTGCTGATGGGACGCTGCTGGCAAGCGATCTAGTCGGCTCTGATGTCGACGACACGCTGAAGCGGTTGAACGATGCGGTGGCCGGCCACGGGAAACCGGATGGCGGAGCCGAGAAACCCGCGGCTGGCGGGGCGCCCTTCCCCTGAACGGCTGTGAGAGTGATGTCCAAGCCTGCGGTTAACCCGGATGACCGCGACCACGGCAACCGTACACCGAATCCAGGAGCCACTTCATGACCGCCTTTCCAGCCTTCAGTCTGCCTGGTTCCGACGGTTCGACCCATAGCGTCAAGAGTCTGGCCGGTTCCCCGTACATTCTGTATTTCTATCCGCGCGACATGACGCCCGGTTGCACCACCGAGTCGTGTGACTTCCGCGACCGCCATAGCGACCTGAAGAAGCTCGGCGTCCGGGTCTTCGGGGTTTCGACCGACTCGCTGGACAGCCACGCCAAGTTCATCGCCAAGGAGAAGCTGAACTTCGTCCTGCTCGCCGACGAAGCGCACGTCCTGGCCGACAAGCTGGGCGTATGGAAGGAGAAGAACATGTACGGCAAGAAAAGCTTCGGCATCGAACGATCGACTTTCCTAGTCGACGCAGCCGGCCAAATCACTCAGGAGTGGCGCAAGGTGAAGGTTGACGGCCACGTCGCCGAAGTCATCGCAGCAGCCACGTCGCTGGCCGCAGCTACATAATCGGCGCTCTAAATTCCGACAGCACGGCTGTCACCGTGCCTCAGTAGCGCAGCACCGACGCAACCGGCACCAGCAGCTTGTCACGTCCGCCGAGCATGCTGAGTTCGACCAGGAATCCGCAGCCGACTACGTCGGCCCCTTGCCGCTTACACAATGCCACCGCAGCGCCTGCCGTCCCGCCCGTGGCCAGCACATCGTCAATAATCAGGACCCGATCGCCGGGACGCAGCGCGTCGATGTGCATTTCGATGGCATCATTGCCGTACTCTAGGCCATAGGTCTGACGTACTGCCGTCCACGGCAGCTTGCCAGGCTTTCGCGCAGGAACGAATCCCACACCCAGTTCGAGGGCAACCACCGGGGCGAGGATGAAGCCGCGTGCTTCGATACCAACCACAGCGGTGATGCCCTTGCCCGTCCAGGGTGCTGCCAATTCCGCGATGACCTGGGCCAATGCTGACGGATCGCGCAACATCGGCGTGATATCTTTGAAAACGATCCCCGCCTTGGGGAAGTCGGGCACGTCGCGGATTAGGCTTGCTAGGTCCATGCTCGGCATGCTGCATGCTGGAACGGCGACTGAAACCCCGAACCCGACGAAGCCTCAGGCGATCTGCGGTTTAAACCCGGTGAGGTCGGCATCCGGCTTGGATTCGGCGGCAGCCACCGGTTCGCGCACCACTGGCACGATCACACTGGGACGCCGCGGCGGCAGATCCTCGCCGGCCATCAGTCGCTTCACCTGGGCGCTGTCGAGCGTCTCGTGCTCCAGCAGAGCCTTGGCCACACGCTCCAGTTTGTCGCGATTATCTTCGATCAGCTTTCGCGCATGCGCGTACTGCACATCGATGATCCGGCGAACCTCCTCGTCGAGTTCGCGGCGGGTGGTAGCGCTGACCGCGACCACCTCCTCGTGACCAGCGACGCCATCGTGGCCTTCGGTGTACTTCACTGGGCCCATGCGATCGCTCATGCCCCATTCATAGACCATGCCGCGGGACAGCGAAGTGGCCCGTTCGATGTCGTTGCTGGCGCCGGTGGTGATATCCCCGCAAAACAGTTCCTCTGCAATGCGACCACCGAACAGCACGGCCATGTCCCCGAGCAGCTTCTTCCGGCTGTGGGTGTGGCGGTCCTCGTTGGGCAGATGCATGGTCGCACCAAGTGCGCGGCCGCGCGGGATGATCGTCACCTTGTGCAGGTCGTCGGCCCCCTCGACCAGGACCTGCAGGATGGTGTGACCGGCCTCGTGATATGCCGTAATGACGCGCTCGCGTTCGGGCATGGCCCGGCTACCGGTCTTCTTCTCCTGGCCGAATGCGACGCGGTCGCGGGCGTAATCCAGATCCTTGGTCGTGACCGACTCCTGCTCGTGCCGGGCGGCATTCAGCGCCGCTTCGTTGATCAGGCTTTCCAGATCGGCACCGCTGAAGCCAGGCGTACCGCGAGCGATCAGCGAGAGGTTGACCTCCGGCGACATCTTCACCTTGCCCGAGTGAACTTGCAAAATCTGCTCACGTCCGGCGATGTCAGGCAGGGTGACATGGACATGACGGTCGAAACGTCCCGGCCGTAGCAGGGCCGGATCCAGCACGTCAACCCGATTGGTGGCGGCGATGACGATGACCTTGTCGGTCGAGGAGAAACCATCCATCTCGACGAGGATGGCGTTGAGGGTCTGTTCACGCTCGTCGTGCCCGCCCGAGGAGAACCCGGTGCCGCGACGACGACCGACCGCATCGATCTCATCGATGAAGATGATGCATGGCGAGTTGTCCTTCGCCTGGCTGAATAGATCGCGCACGCGGCTAGCGCCGACGCCGACGAACATCTCGACGAAGTCTGAGCCGGAAATCGAATAGAAGGGCACATCGGCCTCACCAGCGATCGCCTTGGCCAGCAGCGTCTTACCGGTGCCGGGCGGGCCGACGAGCATGACGCCGCGTGGGATACGACCACCCAACTTCTGGAACTTCTTGGGGTTCTTGAGGAAGGCGACCAATTCCTCGACCTCTTCACGGGCCTCGTCGATGCCGGCAACATCCTTAAACGTCTTACCGGTCTTGCCTTTGGTGACGAGCTGGGCGCGACTCTTACCGAAGCTCAGCACACCGCCCCCCTGGTTCATCCGGCGCAGCACGAAGAACCAGAACAGGACGCCGACGAGCAGGAATACGAAAAGCAGCGGAAGAATCTGAGACAAGAAGCCGGGGCCTGAATCGCCATCGTAATCGACGATCACCTTGGTGCCGCCGTTCGCATTGGCCAATCGTGCGGCTTCGTTGTATCGCTCAGTCGTGGCGATGATCTGCTGGGAACTCTCGTCAGTCAGACGGGCGCCAGGGTAATTAACAGCATATTTCTTTTCGCCGTCAGCCTTCGAAGCAGTGACGTAAATGGCATCCGAACCGAGCTTAAATTTGAAGACTTTGCCAGCCTCAATGTTCTCAATGAATTTATAATAACTGACCTTGTCTGCAGTGCCGAAATAGCCACCGCCGCGATCGTTGTTGAACGCGATCAACATCAACACGAGAAAACCCACAACCAGGAGGGTCATGGTGAGCAGCCCGCGAGGCTTCTGCGGCTGGTTTGGCGGAGTTGGGGTCTCAGGCATCGTAGGTAGACACTAGGGCGTAGACGGCAGGGACCAACCGTGATCCGCCAGCCCCTCGTCAGTCTATTTGGTGACTAACCAGACCCAGATCAGGCCCTTATCCCTGTCGATCCAAGTCTCCATCTCCTTGAATTTGCTGGTAGGTGGCAATTCAAAGGTCTTCTGACCCTTGGCGATGGCCTCTTGACGGGCCTTGGCAACCGCATCGCGTCCGGCTGCGGAAGGCCACGACGTGCTGACCGCCTTTTTAGTGCCGCCCTGGGTCGGATCCTCAACCCAGCCCGGCTGGGGCACCACCGACTTGCGCTCGTCGTTATTGGGACTGATGACCCCGCGCCCACCACCGACCACCGCGGCGTGCACCGAGCAGATGGATAAGGCAAGGACGAGGGCACGGAGTACTGAGGAGCGCATGGTTGTTGTACGTCTCACCCGCCAGAACGTTTCAATGCACCAAGGCCAAGGCATTGCTCAATTCGCGAGCGTCGCGTGGCCGCCAGGAGGCGCCAAGACGCTCACGCAGTCTACGTACGCCTTCATTCCACGGCTGGCCGGTGGTGGACTGCCATGCCAGGCAGGGCTCCTGCCACCATGGTTGCGGCCATGATTCCACGGTATGAACGGTGATCCGGCCGGCGCTGCCGCCGACTACCAGACTACCGACCGCTTCGGCGTCCAAATAGACCCGCTGAATGCCACCTGCGATCCGATCAACGTCCGCCGAGGTTACGTTCGTCGAGGACGTCGCCTGATAAAACTGCACGGTCGCGCGGATCGGAAAACGGACATCGCGTCGCAGTGTCCGGCCATTGAGTCCGATCCACGGCCCTTCGGGCGGCCCTGCCTGGACGACGGCGGTTTCGACGCCCCGCATGGATTCCTGAACCCAGGCCTTCGCCGTTGGGGATGCAGCTAGTGCACTCTCAGAGGGCTGCAAATCCTTCCGTTGCCTCTCCGGCACCAGCAGCGGGATCTGGATGACCAGGCATAGACTCAGGCCATCGCGGGTGCCCGCATCGCCGCTGATACTCACCCCCTGCTGCGCCTGCTGTCCCTGGAAATCACTGAAGCGGGTGGCCGTTAGTGCGGTGCGCTGGCCGTTGGCATTGTGGAACAGTCGCTGACCATGGGCGACCCCAGCACTAGCGACGGGGTCGTTTTCGATCACCTGGGCAGAGGTCCCCTCGGGAGTGGCCAAGATGACCAGCACCGCCGGCGAACCCGGACGGCTTTGGTAGTTGAACAGCACCGGAGCAAAGCGCGCCTGGCCCCCCTGGGCGACCGGCAGAAAGCAGGCCTGGGCCGAAGCCAGGACATGGCTGTCACGTTCGGCGAGCAGACTGCCCTCAAGATACCCTGTCGGACTGTGCTGAAAGTCGCGGAATCGTTCGAGGTAGGTGCGCAGCGTCACCGGTTGTAGCGCTTGTCCGTTGTGATTGCCGACCAAGACTTTCAGGCTGTCGAGCGGCACATCGCACGAGACATCCGCGAAGTTGGGCATACGCACCACAGGCATGCATCCTGAGTAGCCCCGGCATTGCGGCCGGTCGAGCACCTGGATGGTCAGGTCACTGATGTTCGGCCCCACGCTACTGCCAGCCCAGCGTCCGGTGTCCTCCCAGGTCAGGTTCAGGACATCCAGCCCCTTGGCTCGGAACAGACCGACGGTCCGGGCATCGCCGGTCATGCCGGCAACCGCCGCGACGACATCCTGGGCATGAGGTATGGGACGTGGACCAATCTCCACGGCAGGCATGGAGATGGCGGCAGCAAGCAAGGCGGGGACGAGCAGTCGCATGGTTGGCTCCTGAACATCCTACGGGACACAGCGAGGAACCTTAGCCCCGGCTTGGCACGCCGTAGGTGGGACTCAGTCCGGCAGTGGTGCCAGCAGCGCCGCCAGGTCATCCTCGTCGAGGTCACCACCGACCTGCCCGGTGCCGTCCCACAGCGCATCGGCAAGTCCGCGTTTGCGCGCCTGCAGTTCCTGGATGCGTTCTTCGACCGAACCCGTGCAGATCGGCCGGTAAACGAAGACCGGCTTGTCCTGGCCGATGCGGTGGGCGCGATCGGCGGCCTGCGCCTCTGCTGCGGGATTCCACCACGGGTCGAGCAGGATGACGGTGTCCGCGGCAGTCAGAGTCAGACCAGTTCCGCCAGCCTTCAACGATAGCAGAAACACCGGGGCCTCGCCACGTTGGAAGCGCTCGACCAGGTCCTGGCGGTCGCGGGTCGAGCCATCAAGCCGCAGCCAATCCAGCTTGGCCGGCTTCAGCACATCGGACTCGACCAGATCGAGGAGGCTGGTGAACTGGCTGAAGAGCAGGATGCGACGGCCATCCTCGACCAGCTCGGGCAGGGTGTCTGACAGCCAGTCCAGCTTGGCCGACGAGGCCGTCTGCACTTCCGACCCGCGCACCAGGCGCGGGTCGCAGCAGACCTGACGTAGCTTCAGCAAAGCGTCCAGAATATCGATGCGGCTGCGCGCCAAACCCTTCTCGGCGAGCGCGTCGCGGATGCGCTTGTCCATGGTCAGGCGGACACTTTCGTACAATTCGCGCTGGATCGGCGTCAGCTCCAAAGGGACCAGCGTCTCGGTTCGTGGCGGCAGTTCCGGTGCGACCTGTCCCTTGGTCCGACGTAACACGAACGGGGCGATGCGGCTGCGCAGCAGGCCGGCCCGTTGCATGTCGCCCGACTGCTCAATCGGTTTGCGGAAGATGCGTTCGAACCGGGCCCGATCGCCAAGCAGCCCGGGGACCAGCCAATGCATCAGCGTGTGCAGCTCACCAAGATGGTTCTCCAGCGGGGTGCCGGAAAGCGCCAGCCGGTGATGGGCGCGCAACCGGCGTACCGCTGCGCCGGCCTTGGCGGCAGCATTCTTGATCGTCTGGGCCTCATCGCAGATCGCCAGATGCAGCTCAATCGATTCGAGCAGATCCTGGTCGCGCAGCAGGGTACCGTAGGTGGTGATCAGCACATGCTGGCCGGCAAGTACGACGGCATCACGCTCGCGCTCGGCCCCGTGCAGAACACCGACGCGTAACGAAGGGGCAAAGCGTTCCAGTTCGCGGCGCCAAGTGCCGACCACGCTGGCTGGGCAAATCACCAGGGCTGGTTTGTCGAGTCGCCCAGCGGCATGTTCGGCACACAGGAATGCGATGGTCTGAACCGTCTTTCCCAGCCCCATGTCGTCCGCCAGGATGCCGCCCACCCCGGCTTCGCGCAGACGCTGCATCCAGCCCAGCCCGGTGCGCTGATAAGGACGCAATTCCGCGAGTAATCCCGGCGGAGATTCAGCCTCGGCCGGCACCGACAGGCGGCGCAGGGCGGTGACCATGGTGTTCAGCCGCTCGCCGCTGAGCCCCCGCCCACCAGCCAGGTCGTCAAGCTGCAGGGCCAGGGCCGGATCCACCTTCCAACCGCGTCCGGCGGCTGGTTGGGCATCGAATAGGGCCTCGATGTGGCTGGCCAGACGTAGCACTTCGGCTTCAGGCAAGCGCACCATCCGTCCATCAGCCAGCGCCATCAACAGCCACGTCCGCCCCGCCAGCTCGACGCGCGGCAGTTCCGCACGGGCCTGCGGTCCTCCGGCAACCAGCCGGGCGATCACCGGCGTCAGATCGATACGCTCATCACCGACCTGGACGCCGAGGTTCAGCTCAAACCAATCGATGCCGCGTGGTTCCCCGATCGACACCTCAACGGTCTCAGCCGCGAGATCCGGCAAGGCCGCATCAGAGCCCTCGATCGTCCAGCCCGCAGCGCGCGCTGCCGCCAGTACGGCAGCCGGCAACTCGACGTTGGGTAGACCCCCCCGCTGGGCGGTTTCCAGGTTGGCGCGATGCAGCGCCAACGGTACCTGGCTACGGGGAGCGCCGCTGCCACGGACCAGCTTGAGATCGCCATCAAGGCCAAGACCGAAGCCACCAAGCTGGGCGAGCAGGGATTGCTCGGATGGCAGATCGCGCACCAACGTGCGTCCATCGGGCCCACGAGCCGCAGTGGCGCCGTCTGGTTCAACCAGCACATCACCGTAGCGCAGCCACACCGCCAGGCATTCGATGTCGAAACCAGCGTGCATGTAGCCATTGACCGGAGCCATGCGGACGCGGCAACGCATCATGTACCCGACTGGCGGCACCGCCGTGGGCGAAATCGGGGCATCCGGTAATCCGGGCACCAGGCGTGCCAGCACCGGCAATGCCGTGGGCAGCAGGCTGGGCGGAATCAGCGGCATCGTCCGTACCGCATCGAAGGCCGCCGCGCCAAGACCTGTCTCTAGAGGACCGGCAATGGTTCTCTCGATCCACCAGGGCGGATCGGTGGGGATCATACGGCCACCGGATCCGCGGAGTTCTAATCGCCAACCGTCACGGCCACCACTCCAGGCCAAACTGGCCGGCCGTGCCGTGCCCACGACCATTGGGCCGCCGGCAAAGCTGTCGAGATAGCAATCGCCCGACGCAATCAGGTCATGCAGCAGCGATCCGGTGGCACCGCACGAGGCGTCCAGCCAGCCCTCCTCCCATGGATGGTGTGGATGATGCAAGGAAGCGATCCGCCGTAGCAAACCCAGTTCGCCATGTGCCAGTGACTGGCTGAGCTGCTCCTGGGCCCGACGCACGTCCGGAAAGCGTTTGCCGACCCCCCAACCGCCGGATTTCAACCGCTTGGCCAACACCGGCACCACCCGCCAACGCAAATCGACCCCTTCGCGTGGGGCCAGGATGTGCCAGGTCAGACGGAGATCGCCGCCGAGTCCAGCATTGAGACCGCCGATACTTTTCAGCCAGGTGCCGATCTGCTGGGCCGCCTCGTCACGTAACGGAGTCGCAACCGGTAGCAGCGGTTCCGGTGAGGGTGTCTTGGCTGTTGGAGGCCCAATCGATGCAACCGGACGAGTCTGCTGTTCATCGCTGTCCTCGCTATCCAAGCCGTCTGGTAGATCCCGCATGCGCGCCAGGGACAGCAGAGCCGCCACGGCATGCTTGCAGTTCCAACCGACCGGGCAGGAACAGGTCGATTGGACATCTTCCGCGAGGACCCCCTGAGTCTCATCGTAGACGAGACCGGCCAGACGGATTTCAAGCCGGTATCGGGCATGCCCTTGGACGGTCGCCGTTACCACTCCCCCTTTCTCGACGACACGTTCCACATCACCATTGTCGGCATAGCCGCTGCCTCGCGCCACGGTCGCGGCATCGAACCAGGAGATCCAGGATTGCGGTCCTGCGGACATGCGTTTCCAACTGTGGAAATCAGGAGGCTCCGGGCAATGATGTGAAAGCGGACCTTGACCTGCCGTGTTAGTGTACTAAATACACACAACGGAGGTTCCCATGGATGGATCCGCGCTGCTAACCGACCTCTACCAACTGACCATGGCCAACGGCTATTGGAAGACGAACCGGGCGGACCACGAGGCCGTCTTCCACCTTTTCTTCCGCAAGCCACCGTTCGCTGGCGGCTACACCATCGCAGCGGGGCTGGATCCGGTCATCGACTGGCTGCAGGACTTCCGCTTCGCCTCAGACGACTTGGCATATCTGGCTGGAATTCCTGGCAACGATGGAAAGCCGATCTTCGAATCTGCTTTTCTTGAGTATCTGGCAGGCCTGCGGCTGACCGTGGACATCGACGCCATCCCGGAAGGGACGGTGGTCTTCCCGCACCAGCCGCTCATGCGCATCCGCGGACCGATCGTGCAGGGCCAATTGCTGGAAACGGCCCTGCTCTGCCTGGTTAATTTCAACACCCTGATCGCCACCAAAGCAGCGCGCATCTGCCACGCTGCACGCGGCGAAGCAGTTCTGGAATTCGGTCTGCGCCGCGCCCAGGGCATCGACGGAGCCCTGGCCGCCAGCCGCGCCGCCCACGTCGGTGGATGCGCCAGCACCAGCAACGTGCTGGCTGGCAAGCGTTTCGGCATCCCGGTCCGCGGTACCCACGCGCATAGCTGGGTGATGAGCTTCGATGATGAATTGGAGGCCTTCGACGCCTATGCCGGCGCGATGCCCAACAACTGCGTGTTCCTGGTCGACACCTACGACACTTTGGCCGGCGTGGCCAAAGCCATCGAGGTCGGCAGACGGCTGCGCCAGCGAGGGCACGAAATGGTCGGCATCCGACTTGACAGCGGTGATCTGGCGTGGCTCTCCGCCGAAGCCCGCAAACTGCTTGATGCTGCCGGATTCTCTAAAGCGGCGATCGTCGCCAGCAATGATCTCGATGAACACACCATCGCCAGCATCAAGGATCAGGGCGGGAAGATCACGGTGTGGGGCGTCGGCACCAAGCTGGTGACCGCTTACGATCAGCCGGCTCTGGGCGGGGTCTACAAACTGGCCGCAATCCGCGAGCCAGGCGGGGTGTGGAAGCCGCGCGTTAAACTCAGCGAACAAGCGATCAAGGTCAGCAATCCCGGCATCCAGAATGTCCGTCGATTCAGCGCCGGCGGCCAGGCCATCGGAGATGTCATCTGGGATGCGACACATGCGGCCCCGGCGATCTGGACGATGATCGACCCGGCGGATCCGACCCGGCGCCTCACCATACCCGGCGACGCCGTGAGCGAAGATCTGCTGACGCCGATCTACCGCCACGGAGCCCTGGTCTATCAACGCCCTGCGTTGGCTGACATTCGCGCGCGGACCCAGCAGCAGCTGGACCTGTTCCACCCCGGCATCAAGCGCCTCGACAACCCGCACCAGTACCCGGTCGGCCTGGAGGAGGGTCTGCACGAACGGAAGACCGGGCTGATCCTCGCTGCCCGCCGCAGGAAGACCGCATGATCGCCATCACCGTCGCCGCCGCCTGCCTGAACACCACGCCACTCGACTGGGATGGCAATCAGGCGCTGGTTCGTGGTGCCATCGCCGAGGCGAAGGCGCAGGGCGCAGGGCTGCTCTGCCTGCCTGAGCTGTGCATCACCGGCTACGGCTGCGAGGATGCCTTCCACGGCCCTGACGTGGTGGTCCAGGCTGAGCGTGTCCTGACCGAGCTGCTACCGGACACGGCCGGACTGGTGGTCTGCCTGGGATTGCCAGTCCTGCACCACCGAGCGCTGTTCAACACCGTGGCGGTGATCGCTGACGGACGACTGCTCGGACTGGTCGCCAAGCAGCATCTGGCTGGTGATGGCATCCACTATGAGCCCCGCTGGTTCAAGCCGTGGCAGCGTGGGATGATTGCGCATGCCACGATCGGCGGGCACGAGGTGCCGCTGGGCGACCTACTGTTCGCTGTCGGCGGCATCCGCTTTGGCTTTGAGATCTGTGAGGACGCCTGGGTCGCCGAACGACCCGGTGTGCGTCTCGCCGCGCATGGAGCCGACCTCATCCTCAACCCGTCAGCCTCGCACTTCGCCTTTGGCAAGCTGGCTGTCCGTCATCGCTTCGTCACGGAAGGAAGCCGGGCTTTCGGTTGCGTCTACGTCTATGCCAATCTCCTCGGCAACGAGGCCGGCCGAGCGATCTATGACGGCGGAGCTTTGATCGCCAGCCAGGGCGCGATGGTCGCCCAAGGCCCACGCCTTGGTTTCGCCGAACGGACCCTGACCTGCGCCACCGTTGAAGTCGGCGCTGCCCGATTGGCTCAGGCCCGCAGTGCCAGTTTTGTGCCGGCCCTGGGCGAGCACACCGGCCTGGTCGTGGCGAATCACCGCTGGCCAGCAACACGGTCACAGATCACATCGATGATAGCCGACTGGGAGGATTCCAACACCCATAAGGAGGAAGAATTCGCCCGTGCCGAGACGCTTGCCCTGTTCGATTACATGCGCAAGAGCAGGTCAAAAGGCTACGTCGTCAGTCTCAGTGGCGGATGCGATTCCGCCGCTGTCGTCGCCCTCGTCGGCCTGATGGTGCAGCGCGCCGTGGCTGAGCTTGGCCTCGTTGGCGCCCGCACCCGCCTCTCACACATACCAGGACTCGCCGACTGCGCCGATGCCCGTGCGATGACCAGTTTGCTGTTGACCACCGTCTACCAGGGTACGGCCAACAGCAGCCAGGTGACCCGCGACGCAGCCGCCAGCGTCGCGGCTGCCTACGGGGCGAAACACCTGGATCTCGATGTCGATCCCTTTGTGCGTGGCTACACCAACGCGGTCGGCGCGGCCCTGGGTCGGACACCCGACTGGGCCCACGACGATATCGCGCTGCAAAACATCCAGGCCAGGGTACGCGCCCCCGGCGTGTGGATGATCACCAATATCGAGGACAAGTTGCTGCTGGCGACCAGCAACCGTAGCGAAGCGGCTGTCGGTTATGCCACCATGGACGGCGACACCTGCGGCGGCCTCAGCCCGATCGCCGGCATCGACAAGGCCTTCCTGCGACGTTGGCTGAGCTGGGCCGAAACCAGCGGGCCGCTGGGACTTGGCGCAACGCCGGCCCTCGGCTGTGTGACCCGACAACGGTCCACCCCCGAGCTGCGACCGCAGCAGGCGCTGCAGCAGAGCGAGGGCGATCTCATGCCCTTCCCGATCTTGGATCGCATCGAACGGCTTGCCATTCGGGATAAACTGCCGCCAAAGGACATCCTACCGCTTCTGCTGCGCGATTTCCCGGACCATGCACCGGGCCAGCTGCGCGAGTGGATCATCCGCTTCACCACCCTGTGGTGCCGCAATCAGTGGAAACGCGAGCGCTTCGCTCCGGCGTTCCATCTCGATGACGAGAATCTCGACCCCAAGACCTGGTGCCGCTTCCCGATCTTGTCGGGCGGATTCCGCCGCGAGCTGCAGGAATTGCAGGCTGACGCATGAGCCACACTTACGATCACCCGCGTGCCGCCCTGACCGTCGACTGCGTGGTCTTCGGCCTGGACGACGACGGACTCAAAGTCTTGCTCATCGAGCGCGGCCAGGAACCATTCGCCGGCCGTTGGGCCTTGCCGGGTGGATTCGTCCGCCTCGACGAGACCCTTGACCAGGCCGCACTCCGTGAGTTACGCGAAGAAACCGGACTCTCCAGGGTGTTCCTCGAACAGCTCTACACTGTCGGCGATCTCGGACGCGACCCGCGCGAGCGTGTCGTCACGGTGACCTACTACGCCCTGGTCCGACTCAGCGATCATCAGGTTCAGGCCGCCACCGATGCCAGCAATGCTGCCTGGTATCCGGTCGACAAACGTCCCCGGTTGGCCTTCGACCATGATGCGATCCTGGAACGCGCGCGTGCTCGCCTGCAGGGCAAGGTCCGCTGGCAACCCCTCGGCTTCGAGTTACTCGCACCCAAGTTCAGCCTTTCGCAGCTCCAGCGACTCTACGAAACGATCCTCGAACGGCCGCTTGATAAGAGGAATTTCCGCAAAAAAGTGCTCGGCCTCGCCATTCTTGAACAGCTCGATGAGTTCGAACAGGACGTCGCGCACCGTGCCGCCCGTCTCTACCGCTTCGACCAGAAGGCCTATCAACGCATGCTGCGTGACGGCTTCCACTTCGAGATCTGAGACCAGACGACCTCAGACCTCGCCGGGATTACGGAACTGTTCAGCCGCCAAGCCCGCCTGTCGGTCGTGCAGCCGGCGATACAACCCACCTGCGGCCAGTAGTTCGTCATGCCTACCGCGTTCGACGATACGCCCGCCGTCGAGGACCAGGATCTGGTCCGCGGTTCGGATCGTGCTGAGACGATGCGCGATAACGAAGGTGGTACGACCACTGCGCAGCCGGGCCAGGGCGGCCTGAACCTCGGCTTCACTTTCGCTGTCCAAAGAACTGGTCGCCTCGTCAAGGATGAGGATGCGCGGATCAGCCAGCAGCGCGCGGGCGATGGCCAAACGCTGACGTTGTCCGCCCGACAGACGCACGCCGCGCTCACCGACCACGGTATCCCAGCCCTTATCCATGGCGCGGATGAAGCCCAACGCAGCAGCTGCGTCGGCGGCAGCATCCAAAGCGGGCTGATCGGCATCTGGCCGCGCAAACAGCAGATTGTCGCGCACCGAGCCGTCGAAGACGACGTTGTCTTGCAAAACCACGCCAAGCTGGCGGCGGTAGGAATCAAGGCGTACACCTGCCAGGTCCTGCCCATCAAGCAGGATGCGGCCAGACTGCGGGGTGTGGAACCCCATGATTAGCGACACCAGGGTGGTCTTGCCCGAACCACTGGGACCGACCAGGGCGATGGTTTGTCCCGGCATGGCCTGGACATCGAGCCCGTGGAGCACCGGCCGGGCCGGGTCATAGCCGAACACCACCCCGTCGAGGCGGACGTCGCCGTGCAGTCGTGGGCAGACCACGCGACCGACCGAATCAGCATCCTCGGTAGCCTGGCTGCGCAGTTCGCGGATGCGATCCAGTCCAGCGAACGCCTCGGTAATCTGGGTGCCGATGGCCGCGATCTGCAGCACCGGAGCGGTCATCAGGGCTACGTACATTACGTACATGAACAGCTGGCCAGCGCTCATCGTCCCGGCAATCAAGGCATGGCCGCCGATCAGCACCAGCACCGCCGAAGCGCCGCCGATCACCAGCGTCCCCAGCCCGGTCAGCAACGAAAAGCCGGTGATTGTGGTACGCACCAACCCGAAGAGTCGTTCAGCACCGCTGCTGAAAGCCTGCTGCTCGCGCGGCTCTGCGGCATACGCTTTCACCGCCCGGATCCCGCCCAACACCTGGGTCATCCGCCCGGTGATCTCGGCCTGGACCTGCCCGCGTTCGCGGAAAACCGGACGCAATCTGGTTAGCGAAAAGGCCGTAGCTACGCCGAATACCGCAAGCATTCCTGCGACCGCCAGGGTCAGATGCCAGTTGAGCCACAGCAGGATGACGAACACCGTGGCGGCGGTGACCAGACCCCCAACGAGCTGGACGATGCCATTACCGACCAGATTGCGGATGCCTTCGGCATCATTCATCACCCGCGACACTAATTGACCGCTCTGCGTGGCATCGAATCGCGCGACGGGTAAGCGCAGTACATGCCAGTGCAGCGACAGGCGCAGTTCGTGGATGGCCCGCTGGGCAGCCACACCCAGCAGTTGGGATAGGCCGAATCCAGCGATTGCTTGGACCAAGGTGGCAGCGACCACGGCCAGGGCCAGCCAAGGCAATTCATCATGGTGCCCTTCGCGAACCACCCGATCGATCAGCCAACCGGCCGAAGCCGGCGGGACTAACGACGCCGCCCGGCTGACGCCGAGCAGAAGAAGCCCCGTCATCAGTCGACCACGATGTACCCGCATCAACTCAGCCGACTCGCGCAGTACCACCTTCCAACCTGGCTTGACCTCTTTGGCGGGCCGATGCCCATGACGTCCGCCGCCTTCGCCGCCGCCCATGCCGCGCACGGTCAGACCCGCAGGTGGTCGGGTTGCCACTCCCGGACAGCCTGCTTGATTGCATCGTTGCTGGTCAGTTCGCCGGCAATGACCCGTCCGACCAGGACCGGCAGTTCAGCGTCAGCAGCAAAGCGCAGGGCGACCAG
>JBBQCI010000004.1:0-91293 GCA_038318565.1 Planctomycetota bacterium | reverse complement strand
GTTCCGAAACATGGGGCGAAGCTGTCCGTTGCCACCAAGACCGGTTGTTTTCCCGGGCCTAGGCCAGCGGGGATGGTACGGGCGGCGGCGGAGTCGTGCCCGAATCGTGCAGCGTGGCGATCGGCGCCGCTGATTCCTGAGGAAAGAGGCGCACGAGATAGCGCTGGAGCTTCTCGTTGGTGGGGCCGTAGCCGCCATCGTACATGTAGTGCTCGAGATCCTGACCGAACTCGCGAGCGGTCTGATAACGGTTCGCCGGATTGACCTCCAGCGCCCGGATCATGATCGCTTCCAGCTTCTCGGGGATGTGCGGGTTCAGTCGGCGCGGCGGCTTGATCGAATAATTGTCCATCTTGTCGACCAGGTCGTCGATGTCGTTGACGTTGTAGACCACCGTGTTGGTCAGCAGTTCGTACATCACCAGACCGAGCGAGAAGACGTCGCTCTGGCGCGTGGTGCCAACGAACTTGGCCTGTTCGGGACTCATGTACGGCAGCTTGCCCATGATCACCTCGGCTTCGTCCGGGGTGTTCATGATCACAGCCTTGGCGATGCCGAAGTCGGTGAGCTTGACCACGCCACCGTAGGTGATGATGACGTTGCTGGGGGTGACGTCGCGGTGGACGATATTCAACGGCTGGCCGCGCATGTCCTTCGCCTCGTGGGCATAGTGCAGCGAACGGCACACGCGGGAGATGATGAAAGCGCCGATGTCCACGTTGGACACCTTATGCATGTCCTTGTGGGCGCGGATGAAGTCGGCCAAGTTCTTACCGTGGGCGTATTCCATCACGATATAGTAGACGCCCTTGGTCTGACCCAGTTGGTAGACCTGCAGCACGTTTTCGTGGATCAAGTCGGCGACCAGTTTGGCCTCACCGACGAACAGGTCGACGTTCTCCTTGTTCTTTAGGTATTCCTTTTTGATCGTCTTGATGGCGACGATCTTTCGGAACGCATCAGCGCCGAGCTGTTCGGCAAGGTAGACGCTGCCCATACCGCCGGAGGCGATTTTGCGCAGGATCTGGTACGAGGTGAGGTACTGGATTTCCTGCATGGCTGGTGGAGGCATTGGTACTCAACCGGAGCGCTGGTGTCAACGCGCACTGGGAAGTCCCCCCGTTACCCCGCATCACAGCCAGCGCAACACTTCAGCCACCGGCCGGCGCTGCGGCACCGCCGGCTGCTCGGCAGGAATGCCCATCCAGACGGTGCCAATATGGGTTTCCAGTGCCGGATCTGCAGCAAACCAACGCATCACCTCGGGGTGGGCGAGCAATGGACTGGTCGACCAGAACGCTCCCAGGCCGGCGGCATGTGCACTGAGGAGGAGATTCTGCATCGCAGCGCAGCAAGCGTCCCGGTCCTCGCGCTGGCGCTCGGCATCGCCGGAGACCACACAGGTCATCTGGACGAGGGCGCCACAGTGGGCCAGACGTTCGCAGATCGCCGGCAATTTACGCGGCTCGACCACCCCGGCGAGCGGCGGCCCCTGCACGAAAGCGACCAGCCGGGCGACCGCGGCCTGATCGGCCGCGGCAAATCGCCATGGCTGGGTCAGCCGATGGTTTGGGGCCCAGCAGGCCTGCTCAATCAGGCTGACGACCAGGTCCCGGTCCACCGGCGCGCCGGTGTAGACCTTGCTGGTGCGGCGACCACGGATGGCACTGGCGAGATCCATGATCAATCTTGTCCGCCCAGATACTCGATCTGCTTGCCCATCAGGCTGGCCAGAGCGGCGATCATCGCGCCAGCGGTCTTCGCCCCGTCTGCTCCGCTGTTCGATCCCAGGCGCAGATAGCGACTGCGTGGCATGCCGGGGTAGGCGGCATCAAGCAGGCGCCAGGTGCCATCGATCCAGGCAGCGACCCAGGCATGACCGACCCACTGGCCATGGTCAACCGAATAGACCACGCCGACGTCGACGCGTGCCGGTATGCCAGCGATGCGCAGCGCGGCACACAGCAGATTGGCGTGCTCAGTGCAATCGCCCCGTCGGTTGCGGAAGGTGTCGAGGGCGGTGCCGTCTGCCGTATTCAGATCGCGCTGGGTGATGTGACTGCGCACCGCCAAGCGGAGATCCTCGGCAAGATCGAGACGGTCGGTCTTGCCGGCGGTGATACCCTCGACCCAGTCACGCAGAGCCGGATCATCGGTTTCCAACTGGGGTTCCCGGGCCAAGAACGGGGCTGGATCGGCGAGTTCTGACGGCTTCGCCTCGCGACGTACAGTGACCGTATCCCCCTCCCGTGACTGGAACTCATCGATCACCACGGTCGCATCCTTCGGCAGCAGATAACGCTCCAGGGCAGCTCCGACAGGTATGCCTCCCTTGTGACTGACCAGACCGACAGCGTCGATTTGGGCGCCGAGCAGGGCGACTGGTCCGTCTGCCCGGCGCACTTCGATCTTGAACAAGGTCATGTCCACCGCCATGCGGATGAGATCGCCGCGACGTGTCACGATGGCCGTCGTCGGCACCGGCAGGATGTCCGACGTGACGGTGAAGCGCAGGTTTCCATCTGCCTCGATGCCACTGTAGACCGCGGTGCTGCGCACCATCGAGATGCGATGGGACACCAGTTCAATGCCGGCAAAAGCGATAGGCGGGATCTTGCCATCAGTCGCTGCCGCCACTACCGCAGCCATCTTCTCCTGACTGGCGATCTGGCCCAGGATCTCGACACCATCAGGAATGATGACCTCCTGCTGCTCCAGCCGACCGAGGTGGGCCACCTCGGCGGTCGCCTTGCCATTCTTCACCGTGCCGACCGCGACCGTGCGGGTGCCATTCTCGTCATGGTCAATGCGGAAGCCGGTGATGCGGCCTTCGGCGTCCTCGGACAACTCCTGGCGCTGGCGGATTTCGATGCGGAACTCTTTGCCGCCGAACGGTCGACGCAGTACCACCGCCATCTCGGCCAGGGTCGATCGACCACCGCCTTGCACCGGCGTACTGAGCAGATGCAAGGACACCGCCGGCTGGCCATTGAGATCGCCGATGAACCACTGGTCGACGACCTGGGGCGCCTCGCTGGCAGCAAGAACGAGAGCGATGAGAACCAGGGCGGCGGTGCGGAGCATGGGCGGGATGCTAGTAGGTCTGCCAGGGAGAGGAATCACCGGACCCACGCCCGGGTACGCGATCCCAGGCCGCCCGCGCTCATGGTGGTGCCATCGCCATTGCCGTCGAACACGTTGTCCACCGGCGTGCCTCCGGCATCCGCATTGAGCGCGCTGATCGTGCTGGCGTTGCCGTCGGTGGCCATGGTTGCGGTGCCTACCGGCGCGGTTGTGGTCTGGGTTAGCGTACCAAGGTGGCCATCAGCGAAGACCGCATTCACCGTTCTGCCATGCGGTGATCCATCCACAGTCGGGCGGTCGGTCAGTACCACCCGCATGCTCTTGCCGTTGCCTGGGACCGACCAGTCGTAGGCGTAGGACAGCTGTGCGACGGTGATCCAGCCGGCTGGGGTGCCGTCGTTACTCAGTAGACCTGGATTATAGTCGGCCGCAGGCTTCACCTGCGGGGTCGCCTTGCAGGCGAAGCTCTGGCGCGGGATCTCGCCATCACTCCAGGCGACCAGCAATTCCAGACTGGCCCCAGCCGTTGCCACGACATCAGTCCCGGCGGGAGCGCTTGGCGGATTGCCGGTGGTACGCCCGGCGTTGGTACCATCCGACTTAGCGTACCACAGCGGCCAGGCTCCATCTTGCTCGCTGGCATAGGCCATGGCGCCAAGGGCGATCTGCTTCTGGTTGTTGCCGCAGGCCGTCTGCTTGGCCTTGATCATGACCAAGTTGACCGCCGGTATAAGCATGCCTGCCAGCACAGCGATGATCGAGATCACCACCAGCAGTTCGATGAGGGTGAAACCTGAGGACGAGGTAATGGGGCGCATGGCGGCCTCCTATCGGGAGCGCGGCTGCGCTCGCTGATGACAGTGTCGGTCCCAGCACCTTGGCTAACCATCATGCACGCCATGCACGCGTGCGCAGGCCGGCACAACCATGCCGGAGCCTGCACGTGTGGGCGAATCCTTCAGCGTTTCTGAGGCGAACCCGTTAGGATGCAGGCAGGAGGGATCCGCCATGAACCTGCTCATCTGGATCTGCTGCATGTTTCCGCTGATCGCCTCGGACGCCGACACTCTGACTTTTGTCCAACCGCAAAGTCAGGTTGATGAGAATGCTGGCGGAGTCGATTAGCTGGTCGCTCGATACGGTCAGGGGGTCGGGGCCGTCACCGCCGACATCGTCGTAACTCCAACCGGCGCAACGCTGAACGTCGACTACGGCACGCCGGTTCCGGCAACACTCAGCTGGGACGATGGCGATGTGTCCGCAAAGATCGTCTACCTGCCCATCCTCGCTGTCGCTGGCCATGATTGGGATCGCGATCTGTCGTTGAGCCTGACTAATGCCACCGGAGCCAACATCGACCCGTTGTATGGGACGGCAAATCTCACCATCCTCGATGTGGATCCGGACCCGGCCGGCTCGCTGGTCATGATCGCGGACGACGCCGATGGCAACCTCGCCACCCGAGACGACGTCGGGGTCCTGCCGCTGCACATCCAACGCGTCGGCGGTACCCAAGGCGTACAATGGATGACTGTCTGGTGCGCTGATCAGGATACCCAGCTCGGCGTAGATTACTCGCTGCCGACCATCGACACCGTACAGTGGGCGGATGGCGAGGGTGGCATCAAAAGCATCCTGCTGCCAATCCTGCCACGCAGTCAGGCTCCACCTCACAGGTCACCGTCAATGAATCGGTCGGCTCGGTGTCGTTCACCGTGACGCGCAGCGACGGGACCGCCGGTGCTGTCAGCGTCGACTGGACGACCGGCACCTACAGTGGATCGGCCACCGCCGGCACCAACTTCACGGCCAGCTCCGGCACCCTGCAGTGGGCGGCTGGCAACGCGACATCGCGCACCGTGACGGTGGCCATTCTGCATGCCTTGGGAACCCAGCCAGAACGCTCGCTGGGGCTTAACCTGACTAATCCGCTCGGCGGGGCGGGCATTGACGACGGAACCCCGGACCGGTCCTACGCCACCATCACCATCCGGGACGTCGACGGTGCCGCCTTCGACACCATCACCGCGTCAACGGCCACCACGACGGTTCATGAACTGGCCGGCAGTGCGGTGATCTCCTTCGTCCGCACCGGCAGCGGATCCGGCCCTGCCGGCATCCAGATCCTCAGCGACCCTCGAACGGCCCTGCCTGTCATCCAGTACGGCTCGCCATCCGCCTCGTCGCTGACGTGGGCCGATGGCGAATTGGGCCCCAAGAGTCTGACCTTGCCGATCGTTCACGATGGGGTGGCCAGCGGTAACACATCAATGTCCATCACTGCCGGAATCGCCTACGGCAATGCGGCTGTCTCGGCGAGCCAGCCCAACACCATCGTGACCACCCTGGACGACGATGGACCTGCCCCCAGTGGCGCCGTAACATCATCCGCTGCAAACAGTAGCAGTGCTGGCGGCTGCGGAGCGGGTGGTCTGGCCTGGGTTGGCCTTGGGCTTCTGGCATGCATGGGATGGCAGCGACCGCGTGCATGGCGCGCCTGAATAGCGCGCCATGCAACTACCCTCTTCATTTCTGGATCTTGTTATCCATAATTCGAACGTACTTCTAGGAGATCTACCATGCCCCACGTCGTTGATGCCGAAAAATGCGAAGGCTGCGAAGCCTGCGTTCCCACCTGCCCCACCAACGCCATTTCGATGGTCGACGCCAAGGCGAAGATCAGTGAAGAATGTGTCGACTGCGGGACCTGCATCGAAGCCTGTCCGACCAGCGCAATCAGCGCCCCCTAGCGACCTGGGACATTGGGTGGGAGGGTAGGGTTGCCCTCGTCGTCCTCCCACACCACCGGGCGTGCGGATCTTGCATCCACTGAGACGAACCCCAGGCAGGCTGCCTGGGGTGATGGGCGGCCAAGCTAGCCGCGCTCCTTGCTGCTCAGCTCTTCATGAAGACGTCGTCGACCCACTTGGTTGTCACTTCGTTGTTCACGAAGCGCGGGTCGCGGATCAGGCGCTGGTGGAAGCCGATCGTGGTCTTCACGCCATCGAGAACGTATTCGGAGAGGGCCTGTTCGAGAATGCGCAGGGCATCGGCGCGGTCGGTGCCGTGGACGATGAGCTTGGCGATCATCGAATCGTAATGCGGCGGGATGTTGTACCCTGCGTAGCAGTGGCTGTCGACTCGGATTCCTTTGCCGGACGGGGCGACATACATTGAGATCTTGCCGGGGCAGGGGCTGAAGTTGTTCTGCCAGTCCTCGGCATTGACGCGCACTTCGATGGCGTGGCCCTTCGGCTTGATGTCTTCCTGCTTGAACGGCAGGGCTTCACCGGCGGCGACCTTGATCATCAGGGCGATCAGGTCGATGTCGTTGACCATCTCGGTGACCGGATGCTCGACCTGGATGCGGGTGTTCATCTCCAGGAAGTAATACGACTTGCGATCGAGATCGTAGATGAATTCGACAGTGCCGGCGTTGTAATAGCCGGCTGCCTTGGAGAGCTTCACCGCATCCGCAGACATCGCCTTGCGGATGTCCGGCGTGATCACCGGGCTGGGCGATTCCTCGACCAGCTTCTGGTGGCGGCGCTGGGTGCTGCAATCGCGCTCACCCAGGGAAATCACGTTGCCGTGCTTATCGCCGATGATCTGGATCTCGATGTGGCGGGCGCGTTGGACGAACGCCTCGATGATGCAGTCGCCATTGCCGAAGGCGGCTTCCGCCTCGCGCTGGGCCGAGATCAGCCCGGACACCAAGCTGGCGTCGTTGTGCGCCTCGCGCATGCCGCGACCGCCGCCGCCGGCGACCGCCTTGATCAGCACCGGGTAGCCGATCTGGCGAGCGATCTTGATCGCCTCGTCCTGGTCCTTCACCGAGCCGACCGAGCCTGGCACGCAGGGAACACCGGCCTTGGTTGCCAGAGCCTTGGCCTTGGCCTTGTTGCCGAGCGCCTCCATCGATTCGCTGAGCGGACCTATGAACTCAATCTGGCAATCGCGCACGACCTGGGCGAAGTGGCTGTTCTCGGACAGGAAACCGAAACCAGGGTGAATCGCGTCGACGTCAGCTAATTCGGCAGCGGCGATGATGTTGTTGATATTGAGATAGCTGCCCTTGGCCGGGCCGGGTCCGATGCAGATGGCGACATCGGCCAAGCGCACAGCCAACGACTCGCGGTCGGCAGTCGAGAAGACCACGCAGGTCTCGATGCCGAGACGCTTGCAGCTCTTGATGATGCGAACGGCGATCTCGCCACGGTTGGCGATCAGGATGCGTTTGAACATGTTGGAACGTCCGGACGTCCGATCATCCGCTGTCCGATCGAAGACGACCGAACCACTGGACGACGGACGAGAGTGGGTTTATCCGACCAGGAACAGGACGGTGCCGTATTCGACCGGCTGGCCATCCTTGACGCAGATCCGTTTGATCTGGCCGTTGATGCCAACATCAGGCTTGATCTCGTTGAACACCTTCATGGCTTCGATCAGGCAGACTACCTTGGCCGGATCGACCGCGAGGCCTTCAGAAACGAAATTAGCGGCGTCTGGATTCGGCTTCAGATAGACCGTACCCGGGATCGGCGAAGTGATCGGTTTCCAGTTGGCCTCTTCGGCACTCTTGGTCGCCGCAGCGGTGGCAGCCAGCGTGCTGGCAGCCGCAGCGGGCGCAGGTGCGGCGACAGCGTGCATAACAGTCGGGGCAACCGGCCCTGCCTTGCGCAGCTTAAGCTTCAAACCCTTGGACTCGACTTCGACCTCGATCAGGTCGTTGTCGTTCATGAGCTTGGTGATTTCCTTGAGGACCTTGATGTCCATCTGCGGGCGTCTCCGTTGGGGCTTCGTGACCTGACCGGCGCGGCCTGTCCGCGGCGGAGGCGAAAAGTTAGGTCGGCCCGCGCATGAGTCAACCCTACTTGGCGGCTGACGTATAACCGAAACGCATAAGACGAATCGGGCTGCCGCTGGCCTACGTGCCTAATCGCTGCTAGATGCAGACATGCCGCTACCAGCCCCCATCGTTCCGCTCGACGAGGTCGAACTGATTGATGCGGCGGCAATCGCCCTCGGCCAGGATCTCGGCGAATTGATGGAACGGGCGGGCGCTGCTCTGGCCAAGGAAGCCGCCAGGATGGCTCCATCTGGACCCATCCTGGTCGCTTGCGGACCAGGCAACAATGGCGGGGACGGGTACGTCGCTGCCCGGTTGCTGAGTAGATCCGGCCGCGAGGTATCAGTATGGCCGGTACTCGCCCCACGCAGCGATCTGGCCAGACTCAACCGCGACCGCCTGCCGGAGAGCGTCCGTGTCGTCGCCGCGCCACCTGCGCGACCGCCAGCTCTGATCATCGATGCCATCCTCGGTGCCGGCGTGCGCGGCAGCCTGCGCGCACCATATCCTGCCGTCCTGGCGTCTCTGCGACAACTGGCGGCGCCAGTCCTGGCCGCCGATGTCCCAAGCGGTCTAGGCACCTCGGATGTCCTGCCGGCACGGTTCACGGTCTGCTTTCAGACCGCCAAGCACGAGCTGCTCGGATCGTCTGCGACCGCCGAATTCGCCACCGTCGACATCGGGGTCGATCCGCGCGCCTGGCAGGAGATCCAACCGAGCATCCTCCGCCGTTTCCCGCTGCTACCCCGCGAGGCCCACAAAGGCGTTAACGGCGAGCTACTGGTGATTGGTGGCGGCCCGTTTCCTGGTGCCCTGGAGCTGGCGTGCCGAGCCGCCCAAGCGACCGGCTGCGACCTAGTACGGGCCTGGACCTGCGACGGCCCCACGCTGCCGTCCACCATCATACAGCACCGGCAGTCCGGCCCGATTCTCACCACCGCCACGGCCGGCGAACTGACGCCGTACGCGGTACGCGCTGGCGCCGTGCTGGTCGGCAATGGTCTGGGTCGCGATCCCCGCGCCGTCGAAGCCGCACGCCAAGCCGCCTCGCTGTGTCTGGAGATGGGCATACCGGTGGTACTCGACGCCGATGGGATCCCAGCCTGCAGCGAACTCCTGGAAGGTGTGCCGGCCGGTGCCCCTTGCCTGCTCACGCCGCATCGCGGCGAAGCGCGCAACCTGCTCGGCCTTGCCGCCATGCCCGAGGAAGAGCAGTTACATGCCTGGGCCAGCGTCCACCGCACCCTGCTCGCCAAGGCACCGGTCGACTTCATCAGCGATGGCTGGCGCTGGCAGCGGAATCATCGCGGAAATCCACGCATGGCGGTTGGCGGTACGGGCGACGTGCTCGCCGGCCTTGCCGCCGGCCTGATGGCGCGCGGCTGCCGACCCTATGACGCCGCCCGTATCGCCATCCTGTGGCTGACCGAGGCCGGGGACGAGCTATGGGCCATCGAGGGTCCTTGCTGGAATGCCCTGGATCTGATCGAGCACTTACCGTCAACCCTGCGCCGGTTGTTCGGCGTCGCTGGACTGACCTGGCCTCCACTCGGCTGACCAACTTCGCAGCCGGTATCGGCTTTATCCGCCCGGCCCGCGAGGCAGCGCTCGCCGCTGCCACAGCCACCTGATTAGGACCCCCTGGCGCGAGCCGCCGTAGTCCTACCGTTCCAGCCGCATGCGATCCGACACCATCAAGAAGGGGTTCGACCGGGCCCCGCACCGCTCCCTCCTACGCGCCACCGGCCTGAAGGAGGAGGACTTCGCCAAACCGTTCATCGCGGTCTGTTCGAGTCACATCGAGATCATTCCCGGACACGTCCATCTCGACGAAGTCGCCGAAGTGGTGTCGGCCGAGATCCGGGCAGCCGGGGGTATCCCCTTCATCTTCAATACCATCGGCGTCGATGATGGCATCGCCATGGGCCACAAGGGCATGCTGTGGTCGCTGCCCTCGCGCGAACTGATTGCCGACTGCGTCGAGACGATGGTGATGGCGCACTGCTTCGACGGCATGGTGTGCATCCCCAACTGCGACAAAATCGTCCCCGGCATGCTGATGGGCGCCATGCGCGTCGACATTCCCACGGTGTTCGTCAGCGGCGGACCGATGAAGGCCGGCAAAGACAAGGACGGCAAAGCAATCGACCTGGTTACCGCCTTCGCCGCCGTCGCCGGCTACAATGCTGGGACGGTCAGCGCCGAACAGCTAAGCGACATTGAGAAGAACGCCTGCCCGACTTGCGGTTCGTGCAGCGGCATGTTTACCGCCAATTCGATGAACTGCCTGTGCGAAGCGCTCGGACTCGCCCTGCCGGGGAACGGCACCATCTTGGCGGGCGAAGGTCCCGGTAAGCTCAATCCCGAGCGCGTCGATCTGTGGAAGCAGGCCGCCCGCCACATCATCACCCTGGTCGAGAAGGACCTGACCCCATCGAAGATCGTCTCGCAGGCGGCTTTCGACAACGCCGTCGCCCTTGACGTGGCGATGGGCGGCAGCACCAACACGGTGCTCCATCTGTTGGCGATCGCTCGCGAGGCTGGCATCGAATACGACTGCTCGCGCATCGACACGATCTCGAAGAAGGTCCCCTGTCTGGCCAAGATTGCGCCCAACGGCGATCACCACATTGAGGACGTGCACTTCGCCGGCGGCATTTACGCCATTCTTGGCGAACTGGCCGCCGCCGGGCTGCTTGATCTGTCCTGCCGTACCATCCTCGACCAGACCTGGGCAGAACTCCTGAGGACCGAGCGAACCAAAGACCCCACCGTCATCCGCACGGTCGCCAACGCCTATACCACGGATGGTGGACTCGCCATTCTGACCGGCAATCTGGCCGAGAAGGGCTGCGTCGTGAAAACCGCCGGCGTGGTGCCGGAGATGCTCGCCTTCACCGGCGAAGCGATCGTCTATGACAGCCAGGAAGACGCCTGCGCTGGCATCCTCGGCGGCAAGGTCAAAGCCGGACATGTCGTGGTCATCCGCTATGAGGGCCCCAAGGGCGGACCCGGCATGCAGGAAATGCTCGCCCCGACCAGCTACATCAAGGGTGCTGGTCTTGGCGGTAAGGTGGCGCTGATCACCGACGGCCGCTTCAGCGGCGGCACCAGCGGGGCGTCGATCGGCCACGTTAGCCCGGAAGCCGCAGCCGGCGGCGTCATCGCTCTGGTTCAGGATGGCGATCGCATCGCCTACGATATCGGCAAGCGCTCAATTGAACTGCTGGTGCCCGAAGCCGAACTGGCCAAGCGCCGAACAGTCTGGAAGCCGCTGATCAAGCCGATCAAGGGCAGCTGGCTGAAACGCTACCAGGCGATGGCGACCAGCGCCGACACCGGCGGCATCCTGCGCGTCGGTTAAGATTGGCTATTCAGGCTCGTCGTACGGTGCCACGATGGCGACCCGTCGATTGGCCAGATTCGATGGATCGTCGCGCAGCTTCAGTTTGGTGTCACCCAAGCTCTTGACCTCCAGAACGCGCTCGTCGCCGATGCCGGCGGCGGCCAACGCTCCGCGCACCGCGACCGCTCGCATGGTCGACTGCTCCCACAGATTCTGACCGCTGCCGCCAGTGGACCCACGGGTCTCGCTATGTCCTTCGATGATCACTTTGGCACGGTTACGCTTCATCAGTGCAGATACGCCTTCGATCAGCAACTTTGCCTCTGGACGCAACTGATTGCCATCGCCGACGAAAAGGGACTGGCCGCCGCCTTCATGGAACTCGATGCGCATCCGATTGTCATCAATCTGCACATCAACCGCGCCCTTGAAGCGCTGCAACTGCGGCGTCGAATTGATTAATCCGTCGATCTGGCCTGAAAGCGCTTCAGCGTTCTGGCGGTCGAGGTTGTTGTCGCGTGGAGCAGGCGGGATCGGATGCGGTCGAGCCGGCGGTACGCCGCGCATTTTGACGATTTGGGCGCTCGCCGGATCGTGCTCGGCACGGGCGCTCATGTTGTTGAAGTACTCGGCGATGCCCTGCTTGGTCTCGACGTCCATGCCGATGATCCACATGACCAGGAAGAAGGCCATCATCGCCGTTACTAGGTCGGCGTAGGCGATTTTCCATGCGCCGCCGTGATGGCCGCCATGGCCACCCTTCTTCTTCTTGATGATGATCGGCTGTTTCTTGTCGTCTGCCATGTCTCAACCGGTCTTCGATGCCTTCAGCGTCTTCTCCATCTCGGTGAAGCCTGGGCGGATGCTGGGTTCGATCTGGCGGCGGGCGAATTCGACGCAGGTGATCGGGCTTTCGCCGCGCGCGAAGCTGAACAGCGCGTGCTTCATCGCCACGATGTAGTTTTCCTCGGTGCGATGATGGTTGCCCAACGACTTGGCAATCGGCGTGACGATCACGTAGCTGACAAAGATGCCGAGGAATGTACCGACCAGGGCGACGGCGATGGCGTGGCCAAGGACGGCCGCCTCACCACCGATCTGGCCCATGACCACGATGACACCGAGCACGCAGGCCACGATGCCAACCGCCGGCATGGCGTCGGCGGCCGCCGACACGGCATCCGGGATCAGGTGCCCTTCGACCCGGGCACTCTCGATGTCGATGTCCATCATTTCGGCAAGGTCGTGCGGGGCGACACCACCAGAGATAATCACCTTCATCGTATCACAGAAGAAGGCCTCACTGTGGTGATGATGCAGAAAGGTGCTATTCTTTGAGATAATCGTCGACTTGTGCGGATCCTCCATGTGCGGCTCCAGTCCCAGGAGGCCGTCGCGCCGGGCCACGCTGAACAGCTGGTACATCATCACCAGCAACTTCATGTACTCGTCTTTGCTCTCGAACGGATTCGGCTTGAGCAGGCCGATGACCGCCGCGATCGCGCGTTTGGTCACCGCCATGCCGTTGGAACCCAGGAAGATGCCAGCTGCGCCGCCAACGATGACGATGAACTCCGTCCAGGCAGCGACGAAGATGTGCATGCTACCGCCATGCAGGATGTAACCTGTCATGACACAGACGACGCCGAGAATAATGCCGACGAAGGTCATCATGGCGTTGCAATCCTAGACGGAGACGGGCCCATATCCACTTTGAAAGCACCAGACGTGCCAAGCGCCCAAGCCGGCCCCGACATCTGCTGGTTGCTCCAACCAATTGTCGGACCAGCCTTTGCACCAGACCCATGGCGCCAGCATTCCGCTTCCTGACCGCCCAGATTGCGGCGTTCATCGTCACCCTGTTGCTCGCCAGGGTCGAGTTGATTGCCGGATCCGTCGCCGGTTGGGGCTGGGTTGGGGTGGACGCCCTGCTCGCCATGGCCATCGCCGCAGCGCTGCGGCTGGCGTGGTGGTGGTGGCCGCTCGCCGCAGCCCTGCCGTTCGCTGTTACCGTCGCCAGCGGCGTCGCCGTGCCGTGGTGGACCTGGGCCGGTGCGCTCGGCCTGCTCGCGCTGATCTATGGTGGTGGCGTGGCGACTCGGGTACCGTTGTACCTCAGCAACCGCGCCGCGGCTCGTGAACTGGCCACCCTGTTGCCCGCCACGCCCGGGGTCCGCGCCTGCGATCTCGGAGCCGGTCTTGGCGGCCCGGCTTTGGCCGTGGCCCGGCAGCGGCCCGACGCCACCGTTATCGGCATCGAAGCCTCGCCGTTGCCGTGGCTGATCTGCCGGCTGCGCGCCCTGTCACGACGCAATGTACGCATGGGCTTTGGCGACCTGTTCAAGCATCCACTCGCCACGTACGATTTGGTCTACGTCTTCTTATCGCCGGCACCGATGCCGCGCTTGTGGGAGAAGGTGCGGGCCGAGATGCGCCCAGGCACCCTCTTCGTCAGCAATACCTTCGCCGTCCCAGGAGCAGAGCCGGAGCGGACCATTATCCTGCCGGGCCGATCCGATGCACGCCTGCTGGTCTATCGAGTGCCGTCACGCTGAGGTGGAATGGCAAACGTGAGCGGATCGCCCTGCGCCAGCGTGGCCTCTCAGGGGCTTCGCCCCCGCGGCCCTTACGGGCCTGCCCCCACGGCTTTTGTCGCAGCTCGGTTGCGTCGCTACGCTTCCGCAACCGTGGGCGGATGAGCTTCGCCCATTATTTCCGCCCACCGCTGCTCGGCAGCCGCCCCATCGCTGTGCGACGGGGCCCCGGGACCTGGGTACTTACGCGCCAACAACACCAGGCTGCACGCCTCGATGACCGGCAATCCGGACAGCGCACTTACGACTGGCTCGCCATCGGCCCCGGGATTGAGGATGATCAGGCGTGGGGTTGCCGCGCGGATCGCCGCCGCCATGCCCGCCCCAGCCGCAGGGTTGACGTACATGGTCACAATATCGGGTCGGCCCGGCAGCGCGGCGAGGTCACGGAAGCACGGATGGCCGGCTACCGCCAGACCGGACGGGTGGACCGCCCAGACGGTGTACCCCCGGGCGGCGAAACGCAGGACGGCCTGATGGCTGTAACGTTCAGCATTGGTCGAGGCTCCGATGACGGCGACGGTGGGCATGGCACTGCCTTTCTTGGCCTCATGCTCTACCCAGGCCACCCACGTCCATGAGCGAACTCGCCGACCTCGTTGCCTGCACATCCTTCCCAGGACGGGTGCGTCAATTCGCCGCTCCTGACCCGGGCCAGGCGCTCGCCCTGGCGGTCGGGGCCGCGTGGATCGAACATCAGCGCTCGGGTCATGTTGCCGCGATTGTACCGCCCGACCGTCGTGGCGACCAATTGGTTCGTGAAGCGCTCGCCCTGGCCGGACGGCTTGGCCTGCCGAATCTGCTGCTGCTCAGCCACGCTGATCCAGCCGTGCCGTGCGAGGATCTTGGCCCGCGGGAACGCCAGCCGGTCCGTTTGGGCAGCCTGGGTCGCGATCTGGTGCCACGCTGGAACGTGGACACGCCGACTGCCGCCCTTGGACGCACCGCTGCCGTCGAACCGCTGCTCATGCTGCCCGCCCGCGATCCACGGTGGGGTCTCGGCCGAGCCACCCTAATGGCGCTGGCCTGGATCGCCGGTGACGGACGTCGGGTGGCCTGGGAGCTGCCCGCCGGGACGCCACTCGATGCGTGGACCAGCGAGCTGGCACTGATCGGTCGCATGCAACTGCCGATCAAGCTCTACTGCGACGCCGCCGATCTGCCATGGCCCCCAGCCCGCTGTGGCCTGTCTCGCTGGTGGGTCGCCATGCCCGATGCGACTGATGCTGGTGGTGTGCTGACTTGGTCGCTGGCCGGGGAGGAGTGCGTGCTGGCTGCTATGCCTACAGCATGGTCCGGTCATGAGGCCTGGCTGCCCGGCTCGGCACGTCGACTGGCCGACGGCGATGCTGGCACCATGCTGTGCACCGCAGCCCGGATCCCACCCACGAGGAACGGTCTGGGACTGCTGCAGCTGACCAGCCTGCTGCCCCTGCCGATCACCGAGCTGACCCAGGCGGCACAGCCATTGCTGACGTCCGACGAGAACCTCGCCAGGCACCTAGCCGACCTTGATCCCCGCCTGCGCTGCACCCTGGCGCCGACGTCCGCCACGACAGACTTGCCGCGATGAGCACGGATGCCTTCGCCAACTCCAGTGACGCGGCGCGCAGCGCCCGGCCACTGCGGCATCTCCAGCGACTGGAGATGCCCGGCCCATTCGCGCTGGAACGCGGCGGTGTTCTGCCAGCCGTGACCGTCGCATTCGAGACCTACGGCACTCTCGACGCCGAACGCGGTAATGCCGTACTGCTCTGCCACGCCCTGTCCGGCGATTCGCACGTGGCCCGCCACGATCCCAGCGACGACCCCGGTTGGTGGGACTGCCTGGTTGGACCTGGCAAGCACATCGATACCCGGCGCCTCTTTGTCATCTGCGCCAACGTGCTGGGCGGCTGCCGCGGCACCACCGGGCCGGATTCGCTGGATCCGCGCACCGGGGCCCCGTACGGCCCGGATTTTCCTGACATCACCATGGGAGACGTGGTGCGCACCCAGGTCGCCCTGGTCGATCATCTCGGCATAGCCCGGCTTCAGGCCGTAGTCGGCGGTTCGATGGGAGGCATGCAGGCGATGCTGTGGGCGACCGTCCACCCCGAACGCACTGCCGCGGTTGCCTTGCTGGCGACGGCGCACCGGCTGGGCGCCCAGGCCCTGGCCTTCGATGTCGTGGCACGCAACGCGATCATCCGCGATCCAGACTTCGCCGGCGGTGCTTATTACGGCCGCGAGCATGGCCCCGAAGTCGGGTTGGCGATCGCGCGCATGCTCGGTCACATCACGTACCTGTCGCGCGCCTCGATGCAGGAGAAGTTCGAGGCTGACCGCCTGCGTCCGCGGCCGCTGACCACCGCCTTCGAGGCGCAGTTCTCGGTCGGCAGCTACCTCGCTTATCAGGGTGAGCGCTTCGTCGAGCGCTTCGACGCCAACACTTATCTCCGTCTGTCATTGGCTATCGACCGCTTTGACCTGGGCACTGATCCCGCAGCCCTCAGCGCCGCCGTTGCGACTTCGACCTGTCGCTGGCTGGTCGTCTCGTTCAGCAGCGACTGGCTGTTTCCTCCTGAGCAAAGTCGCGATCTGGTGCGCGCCCTGCTGGCCGCCGGTCGCCGCGTCAGCTCCTGCGAGATCAGCAGCAACGCCGGACATGATGCGTTCCTCCTGGAACACGAACTGGATATCTACGGGCCCCTGGTCGAGTCGACCATCGCCGGCGGCAACGGCCACGTGCCAAGTGCGGTCGATGCCCTCGGACACGATGCCTCGGCAATCTTCTACCACGACCGTCTGGACTACGGCCGCATCTGCGGATTGGTGAAAGCTGGATCAAGCGTGCTGGACCTCGGGTGCGGAGCAGGCGGCCTACTCGCTCGGCTGCGCGACCGCGGCCACAACCGCCTGGTTGGCGTCGAGCTGGATCCGCGTCAAGTGGCGCTGACAGCAGCGCGCGGCCTCGATGTGATCAATGCCGACATCGAGGCCGGCCTGGCCCAGTTCGCCACCCACGCCTTCGATGTGGTGGTGCTCTCGCACACCCTGCAGGCGGTACGCAGGGTCGAACACGTCCTCGAAGAGATGTTGCGGGTCGGACGTACAGCGATCGTCAGCTTCCCGAACGCCGCCCACCGCCGCCACCGCAACCGCCTCGCCAATCAGGGGCGCGCACCCGAGACGACCGGCCTGAAGCGCTACCACTGGTACAACACCCCCGACATCCGCCTGGTCACCATCGCTGATTTCGAAGATCTGTGCGAACTGAAGGGTTGGCGCGTGCGCAGTCGCATCTGCCTCGACACCTCCACTGGCAGCGAACCACACGGCGATCCGGCGGTCGAAGCCGATGTCGCCGTTTATGCGCTGAGCCTGTGAGAACCTGGATCCAAGGTTTCACCTACCACCAGGTCGCCACTACCGTCTAGCCGAGCGCCACCTCCTAGCGCCCCTGATCCCAGTGGTGTGGCCGGGCCGACCGCGACGAGCAATTCCAGACGACAGCTGACTCCTAAAGGCAAGCCACGCTCCACCGCTGCACGCACGGTATCGTATCGCTTGCCGCCTGGCCGCATATCCTGGGCGGCCTCGGCAGAGACGGGACCAATAATGATGCTGCAGCCGAATGCTGGGGACGATACCGACGCGCCGAGCGTTTGGCTCTGGCCCAGACGGGCACTCCCCAAATGGCTGTCGGCCCCTGGGCCAAGTGGCAGCTCTCCGCCCGTGGCGGCGTGCACCGACACGGCGCAGCCAGCGGCCACCGCCACCCGTTGGGCCAATGCATCGGCACTGGGTCCATCGCACACCCGGCCGGCGATCCACCCATCAGGCGGAGCCAATGGACCGGCTAGGCGGGCCAACGTCTGCAGATGACCGACCGGATCATCGACCGCACGACGGGTCAGCGCCTGATGCAGCAACCGCAGGAGGCGATCCTCGATCGCCTGGTGTAGGCCGGCAGCCGCACTGGCTGGGGGCAGCAATGACAGCTCCTGGGCCATGGCGGCCGGTAACGGCGACGATGGGCCAGCCAGTCCCAGCAGTGCGGTCACCACCAGCCGTTCGTCCGCCGTCAGCACCTCGCTACGAGTCAACGCCAGCGACCGTGGACCGGACAACTTGGCTTCAGGCAAAGCGCTGGCGACGGTCGCGAACGGGAATCGGCTGGGATGTTCCGATACATCACGCTTCAACCAGGCGGGGCTCATGCCGATGCGCCCGGGCAACGCGGTGGCCAGATCATCGTCTCCTGAGCGTCCTGGCTGGTCATGCACAGCGCAGTGTACGTCCCGATCGGAGCCAGCGCCGCCAAGGCGTGATCCAGGACATTGCCGAGCATCCAGCCCGCGGACTGCCCCCCAGGTGCGGAACCGTCCAATTCGATGGTGGTCACCTGCGCCCGGGCAGCCGCAGCGCCGCAGGGGATGGCCGCAGCCTGCACAGAACAGCTGCGGATGGCGGACGACACCCGCGTCACGCTGGTCCGACTGGCACCGTCCGCATCAGCACGCCGATCGTGCATGTCGAGCAGTCGGCGCAGATCATCGCCATCGCGGATGCCTGCAGTGGACAGCCGCAGTCGGGCGGCCAGCAGACCGAGGCGTGCCTGTCCGACCGGTGGGACGAGTGCGCGTTCGACCGGCAGAAGATTACGGAAGGCGAGATTGCCGGGCACTGCTCTGGTCGGTACTCGGAGATCGCCGGCGGCCAGACGGGAAGCGCGTGGACCGTCGTGAGCAAGCAGATCAATCGACAGGACCTCTCGCGCTGCCGCTGCGTCAAGACCACCGATCGCCAGGCGCAAGCCGCCGTCCTGGCCATGCAGCTCCTGCCAACATGGACCGTGTCCCTGCCAGGCTCTAACTGGCAGCCAGGTCCGCGCAGCGCGGCCTTCGCCGGATCCCATGACGCTGGTCACCGCCCAGGCCAGCCCACCCCCGTGGCTTGCGACGACCATGGGTACGTCCCTGCGCGATCCGTCGATCAACACCGGTTCGGCCACGGTCGGCCAGAGATTAACCGCCGGGACGCATCCCGTCAGCAGATCGTTACGGGTCAAGCCGCGCATCTCTTCCGGCAGGCGAGCAAGCTCGGCGATGATGCGCACGCCGCGATCACCAGGCCGCATGCCGAATCCGGGCGGGCCGATGATGTCGATGAAGAGCGAGAGCGCAGGCCACGCCAGGGCTTCGGCCAGGATGGCATGGCCGCGGGCCAGTCCTGTATCTCCAGGCAACACCGGTTGGGCCTGTCCTGGCCCGACCCAGGCGGCAGACAGCGGCACCAGACTACCGGACACGGTGGCGGCGTGCAGGCCACGTGCTGTCGCCAGCGCCCGGATCAGCGTCCGTGCCAGGACCGGTTCGGCATTGGCGAACAGGCGCAGGCGCGGACCGAAGCGGCCTGGTGTGGCTGATTCGCTCAACGCCAGGTGGATCTCCAAGCGCGGATGCTCACCCGCATGCAGCTCGATCGCACTGATGCTGGCGGCTGGCACATCTGCGTCCCAAGCCAAGCGAAACCGGCATGGCTCGCCATCCACAGCGACACTCTCGATCATCGTGCCGGCATCGACATGTTCAGGCTCATGCAGCGCACGATGCCCGATGAACTGGACCATCGTCATGGCAGGCATGGGACGCAGCGCGGTCGGCAGCACTGCCTCGCACAGACCCTGTACCACCTCATCATCGACCGCGGCGATGCGACCGCGAGTTGTCGCCGTCATCCAGGCAACGCCCTCGATCAGCCGGTCGACATCGGGGTCGCTGCCCGGCTCAGCAAGATGCGGGGCAGCTTCGGGATGCAGCCGCGCAAAAGCGCGACCGGACTCCTGCAGCCGACGCAGTTCCTCACGATACAGACCGTCGATCATGCCGTTACCTCCAGAGCACCACCCTGCGTCCGCTGAGCACTGGCACCGACCTCGCCGCCATCCTGGCAGCTGGCGCGGATGGTGAAGATCTGCTGCTGGTCACTACCAGTGAGCTGCACGATGACGGTCGCCAATCGCGGCTCTCCGGCACGCACGGTCTGGGCGATCGCCTGCTGCAGCCGCCGGCGTGATTCGTCATCCGGCAGCCAGTTGGGCAACACCGGCAGGCCAAGATCCGGTCGGGCCGGAACATCGCCCTGACGGACTGTCAGCAGACGTGCCAGATCAGCCACGATGCCGTCAGGACGTCCGGACAGCCGGCAGAGCAGGCGGGGTTTCATGACGTTGGCCGCTCCAGCCGGCTGGTCAGCGACAATTCGACGTCACCGGCCGCGCCAGGCAGATAAGGACACAGGGACAGATCGGCACGCAGCCAGCCGGCATGACCTGGCACCGGCTGGACTCGCACTCGCGCAGATCGCAAGGGACGGCTCAGGCGCACCATCGCGTCGTCAACCTGGCCATCAGCCACATGGCGGTCGAGCCAGTCGGTCAGGACACGCTCCAATTCCTGATGACTGATGTGCGTACCGAGCTGTTCGCGCTGCAATACTTTCAGATGATGGGCCACCCGGTCGACCAACAGCATCAGACCCAGTTGCGCAGGTACCTGATCCCCTCCGAGGTACAGGCTGGGCAGCGCCGGCAGCGCCACCGCTGATCGTCTGCGGTCGGCACACAGGGCGATGAGACCCTGGGCGGCGAGATCGTGGGCTTGGAGCTCGGTCAGCAGGCATGGCGTGGCCGGTTGCTGTTCTCCGGACGACCACGGAGCAAGGGCCGGAACCGCCACCTCGGCCGTCGGTCCACTGCCGGCGGCGGTGACGCACCAGCCGCTGGCGGCATGGCAGGCGGCTAGCCTGGCCGCCACGATCAAGCTGGCCGGAGCCATTGTCCGCTCGCCCCCCGCGCGCGCTGCGGCACCGACTGGTACCGGCGGCAAAGCCAGGCCGATATGCCGGGCGTCGTCATGCCGGCGCAGAGCAGCGAATGCGGTGCATGTACCCAGGCCCGCCTCGACATCGACCAGACCGGTAAGTCCAGTCCAATCGGCCAGGCCGAGCAAACCCGGCACCGCGTCGAGGATCAACGGCGCATGAGCCATGGCAGCCAAGGCAGCAAATCGGCGCAGCAGCCCGATGTCGCGGGATTGGTTGCCGATCGCCAGATCACTGACCAGCAGGCCCCAGGGCCGGCCACCATGCTGACCGTACTCGGCCGCATAGATGGTCTGGTATAGACCACTCTGGGTGAGTTCCGGCGCATCGCCGAGATCCTCTTCCAGTTCGTCGCGGGTCGCTGCCAGCAGGGCTACCTCGACGCCCCGACCGGCGTGGGCGACAAGAATCTCCAACGCGGTCCAGAGGCCGCCCAAGCGCCGTACCGCAGGCTGGTCGAGTGCCGTGGCGACTCCGTCGGCGAGGCGTTCGGCCAGCAAGGCAGCTTCGACGTCACGCCGTAATCGCCCGTCCACCGTGGATTCAGCCTGCAATGCGGCGCGTCGTCGCGTGGCGAGAGCCGCCAGCTCAGAAAGCTGGGCCGTCACCTCGACAACCGTCGGCCCCGCAACGGTCGACCAGCGCAGACCGCCAGCGGTCGGTTGCAGCTTGGCAACCGCAGTGGACAGGCCGCCGTCCGTCACAGTCTCCGGTCTGCGCAATCCCATTGGAACCGATTGGCGCCGCCCAACGGCATCAGCAACCACCAGGATGCGGAACGGCAGTTCATCGTCGGGATTCGACGTCGGACTGGCCAGGCGGACACGGGGGACGGGCTGCACGCGACCGTGTATGGTTGCGACCACGGGGCCGGTCGCAAGGGTCCAGACGGAGCCGGGTCGATGGTGTCAGGTGTTCAGCGGTTGGTCGGCGCGCGGATAGCTGCCAAGTACTTCGCAGACCGCGGTGCCCTTAGAAAGTTCGGCAATCGCATCAGCGATCTTCTGGTCGCGCTGATGGCCGAGCAGGTCGATGAAGAAGAGGTATTCCCACGCCCGGCGACGGCTCGGCCGACTTTCGATCTTGCACAGGTTGATGCCGGCCTTGTGGAACGGGGTCAGGCAGTCGTACAGCGCACCCGGCCGGTCGCTGACCGCCAGCATGATGGTCGTCTTGTCATCGCCGCTTGGCTGGGCCGCATGTTGCGGGCGGGCCACGACCACGAAGCGGGTCATGTTGTTCGGATTGTCCTGCAGATCGCTGGCCACCACCGGCAGACCAAAGGATTTGGCCGCTTCGTCTGAACCGATCGCGGCGGCCCCATCGGCTGCCTCGGCACTGGCCCGTTCCGCCGCCTTGGTGGTCGACACGACCTCGACCAGTTCAACGCCTGGCAGGTGGGTCGCCAGCCAACCACGGCATTGGCCGAACACGGTCGAACGCGAGTAGATGCGGCGGATCTGCTGCTTGGCCACGCCGCTCATCAGATGATGACGGACCCGCAGATGGAGTTCGCTGACGATGCGCACGGTCGAACCGAGGAAGGCATCGATGGTGTCAGTGATCGATCCATCGGTGGAGTTCTCGATCGGCACCACGCCATAATCGGCACGACCTTTCTCGACCTCGGTGAACACGCTGACGATGCTGTCGGAGGGCGCATAGGCGACGCTTTCGCCGAACTTCAGTCGCGCCGCCAAATGGGTGAACGCCCCTGCCTGGCCGAAATGGCAGATGGTCAGCGGACGTTCGAGGGCGAACGAGGCGCTCATCACCTCGCGCCAAATGCCGCGCAGGGCGGCATCGGGTAGCGGGCCCTTGTTCAGTGCGGCAAGCCGCTTGAACACCTCATGTTCACGGTGGGGTACGAAGATGGCGCTGCCGGTTGCAGCCTTGGCCCTGCCAACCTCACGCGCCAGCTCGGCACGAGCGTTGAGCAGCTCGACGAGTCGCTCGTCGATGGCGTCGATACGGCTGCGAATGGACGAGAGGTCGGTCATGGGCGAGGCGGACGATCAGTACGTAATCTTCTTGATCGTGAACTTGATCGTCCCCATCGGCGCCTTGACGTCGACGATGTCGCCGACCTTCTTGCCGAGCAGGGCCTGGCCCATCGGACTGGAGGTCAGGATGCGGTTATCAAGCGGGTCATCTTCGCCTTCGCCAACCAGATACCAGGTCTCGGCCTTGGCCTTGCCCTCCTGCAGCGACAGGGTCGAGCCGAAGGCCACCTTCGAAGTGTCGATCTGGCTCTCGTCGACCACTTGGCTGTTGGCCAAGGTATTCTTCAGTTGTGAGATGCGCGCGTTGGTCATCGACATGTCTTCACGTGCCGCGTGGTATTCGGCGTTCTCGCGCAGGTCGCCCTTCTCACGGGCCTCTTCGATCTGCTTGGCGATAACCGGGATGCGGTTGTTGAGCTGGTCCAGCTCACCCTGCATCTTGCGCTTGCCTTCTGCAGTCACGGGAATGCCCATGGTGAATCACTCCAACAATGCGCGCAGGTCCGAGCGGACCTGCGCGCGGTTATTCAGACAGCTGCAGCGTGCCGCCCGGTGGCGACTGACGCGGCAAGGGCAGCAAGCATCGACTCCGTGGTAGGAAAATCAACGCAGGCATCGGTTATGCTTTGGCCGTGGACCAGCCGGCTACGATCCTTGGGCAGATCCTGCCGCCCAGCGATCAGGTTGCTCTCGATCATCACGCCCATGAGGTTGACCGCGCCAGCACGGAGTTGCTCGGCCACCGAAGTGCAGACCTCACCCTGTCGGCGGTAGTCCTTCTGCGAATTGTCATGCGAGCAGTCGACCATCATGCGGGCGGCTACCCCGGCTTTGGCCAGTTCGCCGGCCGCCTTGGTGACCGACGCGGCGTCGAAGTTGGGTCCCTGGCGACCGCCGCGCAGCACGAGATGGCCGTCGGGGTTGCCAGTGGTGGTGACGATTGAGGCGTGGCCGTACGAATCGATGCCGAGGAAATGGTGGGCATGACTGGCTGCGAGCATGGCATTGATCGCCACGCCCAGACTGCCGTCGGTGCCATTCTTGAAACCGACTGGCATCGACAGGCCGCTGGCCATCTCGCGGTGAGTCTGGCTCTCAGTAGTGCGCGCACCGATCGCCGTCCAGGCGACCACATCGGCGAGATACTGCGGGGTGACGGGATCGAGTAGCTCGGTAGCGGCCGGCATGCCCATTTCGGCCAGGTCGAGCAGCAGTTTGCGAGCGATGGTCAAACCGGTGTTGATGTCGTACGAACCATCGAGATGTGGATCGTTGATCAGACCCTTCCAACCGACCGTCGTCCGCGGTTTCTCGAAATACACCCGCATGACGATTTCAACGCGGTCCTTGAGCTTTTCACGCACGTGCAGCAGTTGACGACCATACTCGATCGCGGCGACCGGATCATGGATCGAACACGGGCCGACCACCGCCAACAGGCGGTTATCACGGCCGGCGAGGATGTCGCGGATGCGTTCCCGGCAGAGCGCGACCAGCCCGGAGGCGTGCACAGACAGCGGCAGTTCGGCCTTCACTGCATTTGGCGCGCGCAGGGGTTTGTTCGAAACGATATGCAGATTGTCGGTACGATGCATGGGGTGGGCTTGGTGAAACGGAGGAATGGAAGAATGGAGGAATGGAGCGGGAAACGATGAACCCCCAGCGCACAGCCAGGGGTCCGGTCGACGCAACAGGTCGGCGGCCGGTCCCTAGCTGGTGGATTCAGGATACCTGCCGAAAAACACAAGGGACCGGAGCATGTCGTGAGAATACGCCGTATCCGCAGCTGCGCCAGCGAGTTCCGCTGCTACATACATAGGGGGATCAGTCAACGCTTGACCTCGCTTGAAGGTATCCGAAAGAAGTGACGAAGCTGCTTCAGCATGGGCTTGCGCCAAGTCGGGTATGTACAGCATGTCGAAATACGTCTCGTCCCGAAATGAGCAAAACCATGGCCGATGTCTGCGCCATCACAGCCCAATTACAGGTCCTCATCCGCAAGGAACTGGCGGACCGGCGCACCTCTATTGCGCGGCTTGCCGAAGTTTCCGGCGTGGCCCGCGGCTCGATCTACGCTGTCCTGGCGGCCACTGACAGCGCCGGATCCTTACGCGTGCTGGGTCGCTTGGCCGAGGCCGTTGGCGCCGAGATCGCCGTCACGATCACGCCAGGAACCGGCCCGGCCCACAGCAGCAAAGAGCCCCGTCGGCGCACCAATTCCGAATCTGGCACCCCCGAGGAGTTGGAAGCTGCTCCGATCCTTGTCCGCTGGCTGAGCAACGCCGCCGTGCGAAAGGCCTGGCAGCATCACCCGCAGGACCTGCCGGCGACCGCTGCGGAGCTGCGCACCACTCCGTCCGCCTGTCGCTGGCGTCTTCTGGTCATGGGCATCCTGCACACCGACGACCCGCGCGAAGTCGAACAATTGCGCCACTACAAAGCCATAGCAGATGCCAGGTCCCAGGGCTTGTCGCCAGATGACATCGCCGAGATGGTGAAACGCAGCTCTCGCGAAGTCACTGCCATACTCCAGACCCTGGCGATATCCGGCCGACTCGGCCGGCCACGCTCGAAGAAGACGAGCTAGCCCTGACGAAGTGCTATCAGCTGCTCGGCCAGTTCGGCGGGGAAGCCTTCGAGCACCAGGTCGACCCCGAACTGCTCACGCCAACGACGCATGCGCTCAGGGCTGATGCCACCCTTATGCAGAAAGCGGACCTGCTTGATGTCGGTGAGCTCCAGCCCAATGCCGTGCACCATGCGATCGGCAACCGGACGGATGACGCCCGCTGCCGCTAGGTTCACCACCAGATTCGCCCGCCCATGCAGGCTGTAGGTCAGATTACGTTCGACGTCGACCACCACCCGGGCCCCCTGCATAGCGAAAAACACCACGCCAATGGCGATGCCGGTGCCGATGCCAAGGGCGAGCGGCCAGCCCGGACGCACGGCGGCATCCAGGGCTAACGTCAGCCAGGTCCCGCCTGCCCCGGTCACCACGGCAACCACCATGATGAAGGCGAATTGCGCCCCGCGCGGGCGGGAGCGCAGATCGATCAGATCAGGCTGCGCCATCGGTGACCGCCGCCTGGGCAGTGCTGGTGATCGCTTTGAAGCGCTCACGCATGCGCTCGATCGAATGCCCCTCGACCGCACGGGCAGCCTGCTTGAGGGCATGGAAGACCGCGATGCGATCGCTGCGTCCATGACCAATGATGGTCACCCCGTCGACGCCGGCGAGCAGGGCTCCGCCGACCAGTGACCAGTGGATGCGCCGTCGCAGACCGTCGAAGGCCGGGCGCATGATCTGGGCACCGATTTTGTTGCGTAGGCTGGCGTAGATCTCTTCCCTAAGGATGGTCATCATCGCCTCGGACACGCCTTCGCTCGCCTTGAGCAGGACGTTGCCGGTGAAACCATCGCACACCACCAAGTCGACGACCCCACGGTAGATGTGGTGGCCTTCGACGTTGCCGATCACGTTCAGGTTGGTCTTGCGCAACAGCGTCAGAGTGTCGGCGGTCAGTTCGACCCCCTTGCCATCCTCCTCGCCGATCGACAGCACGCCGACACGCGGCCGTTCCAGGCCGTAGGAACTTTCCAGGAACGAGGCGCCGAGCAGGGCGAAGTCGACCAGGTGCTCTGGCTTGTTCACGCTATTTGCGCCCATATCGATCACCCAGGTGTGTCCCTTGGGATTGGGCAGCGGGGTGAGAATACCGGCTCGTTTGACGCCGGGGATGCGGCGCAGGCGCAGCTGGGCGACCGCCACAGAGCATGCGGTATTGCCACACAGGATCATAGCGTCGGCATCGCCACGCTTGACCAACTGGGCGCAGCGGTTCATCGAGTCGTTCGGGCGCTCCTCCAAAGCGGAGATCTTCTCCGCCATACCGATGACTTCGGGCGCGTCCTCGACCCGGATATTCTTCGGATCGGCGCCCTCTTTCTTCAAGCACGACCGGATGTCGATCGTACGTCCCACAAGTACGACCTCGTGGGTGGGGAATGCACGGGCGTAGTCGATCGCACCCTGGACCATGGCCAAGGGCGCGTCGTCTCCGCCCATCGCATCGAGGGCGAGTCGGATCATGACCGCTTACTTCGCGTCGGGCTTGGCCGCGTCGTCGGCTTTGTCATCGTCCTTGAACAGGACCTGCTTGCCCTTGTAGAGGCCGGTGCGCAGATCGACCTGATGGGGACGATGGACACTCTTCGTCTGGCGGTCGACCGACAGGGCGGCAGCGGTGATGCGGTTGATGTGCTGATTGCGGAGCTTCTTGCGACCGTGGCTGACGCGACGTTTGGGAACTGCCATGTTGACCTCTCAGGTAAGGGCGGAGGAGAGTAAACCGACCCTTGCAGGGTCAAGACCTACGTGGGCGACCGTCATCCCGTAGTATGGCTCGATGACGCGGGTGGGGATTGCCGTTCCCACACAACACCAGACTGTCCGACATGGCGTCACCGCACCCAGACCTGGATGTCGACGGCCGCCATGCCCGTCAGACCCGCTTTGCCCCAATTGGTTCAGCCGGACAGCAACGCCTGCACGAGGCCACGGTCGCCATCGTCGGGGTCGGCGCCCTCGGCTCGGCGGTTGCGGAACTGCTGGCCCGGGCCGGAGTTGGACGACTTCGGCTGATCGACCGGGATGTCGTCGAGATGTCGAATCTCCAGCGCCAGGCCCTTTACGACCATGCTGATGCCGTCGAGGGACGACCCAAGGCCCACGCTGCCGCCGCGCATCTCGCGGCCATCGATCCGTCGCTGATCTACCAGCCGATCGCCGGCGAGTTCAATGCCGCCAGCGCAACGGCTCTGATCGCCGACTGCGATGTGGTGATGGACGGTCTCGACAACTTCCCGACCCGTCACCTCCTCAACGAGGTCTGTTGCCGCGCTGGCGTGCCGTGGGTGCACGGAGCGGTGCTCGGGGCCTATGGCCTGTGCCTGCCCATCCTGCCGGGAACCACCGCCTGCTTGCGCTGCCTGCAAGACGAACCGCCAGCCGCGGCCGACAATCCAACCTGCGATACGGCCGGGGTGATCGGACCTGCCGTCCGGCTGGTTGCCGCCTGGCAGGCCGCCGAAGCGCTCAAGATTCTGGTCGGCGATCTGGCTGCCGTCCGACGCGAGCTGTGGAGTTGCGACCTGTGGAGCAACCGTTTCCAGCGTATCGCCCTGTCTCGTGATCCGGACTGCCGCGCCTGCGGGCCGCACGCCGATCACCCGATGTTGGCCGCCGGCGACGAGCCGGCGATCGTGCTGTGCGGACGGCAGGCCGTGCAGGTGCGGCGCCCGCCTCCCGGTGATCTGGCACGTCTAGCCCAACGCCTTGGTCCAGCGCTGGTGTCCGTCAACGAGGTGTTCGTCCGCTTTCGTGATGGCGACGCAGTCGCGACCTGCTTCGCCGACGGTCGCGTGCTGATCCAGGGTGTCGACGATGCCATGCGCGCCCGGGCGCTATGTGACCGCTGGCTTGGCTGATCAGCCGGCAACTGATGGAGCGATGGCCCCATTCGACCACGTACTGCCCGTCCAATACCAACTTTGACCAGCCGTGACGGTGGTCGACGCACTGCCGCTGGTGATCATCACCGAACGGCCATCTGCCGGTACGTTCAGCGTTCCACCCGCTGGCACCATATAGCTGGCGGTGCCGCCACTCTGATAGGTAACCACCACGATCAGTCCGCCGCTGGTGGTTGGCGCGCCGTTATTGATCGTAAAGGCCCACGCCACGTTGTCGCTGGAACCGTAACCAGCCCCGGCGAACTCGCAGCCTGACAGCACCAGCACGACCAATAGCAGGCGAAGCATGGGAGGCGTTTATAGCCGTCGGAAAATCCAGTAAACGGATACCGGTTTCGACCTGCTACCGGCTTGGAACCACCGTTACCTACGATCCAATCCGAACAGCTAGCGCCCCTAACGCGACGTTGACATAGTGTGTATGTTACGCTATCTTTGTGTACGCATGACACCTGTAAGCCATCCCCTGTGGATTGACCTCGATGAGGCCGATCAATGAAAGAGATCAAGCCACCGGCTCTCGTGATAGCCGATCTTCCACGGCCCTGGCTGTTCCTGGCCGGAGCCATCGACATGAATCGGGCCGAGCGCTGGCAGGACCGGGTCGTTTCCGCGCTGACGGATATGCCCGGCACCGCGCTCAACCCTCGGCGCGATGCCTGGGACGCGTCCTGGGGCCAGGATCTCGATGATCCACGCTTCGCCGAGCAGGTCGCTTGGGAACTGGACGCCTTGGAACAGGCCGATGCCATCATCTGCTGGCTGCCAGCCGGTTCTCAGGCACCGGTTTCGTTGCTCGAACTCGGGCTGCATGCCCGGCTTCGCCGGCTGGTCGTCGGATGCCCTCCGGGCTTTCATCGTCGCGGCAATGTCCGGGCCGTGTGCGCGCGTCACGACGTGCCTGTCTGCGATGGCCTGGACGACGTTCTCCGCATCATCCGCCAACGACTCACGCCGTAGGAGGTCTCTTGTCCGACTGGTTCCTGACTCCGCTGATTCCCCTGCAGAGCCTGCCGTGGCTGCAGATGAGCCCGCTGGAAATCACCGCAACAATCTTCGGCTTGTGGTCGGTGATCGCCTACGTCCGCGAAAGCGTGTGGGCTTGGCCGAGCGGCCTCATCAACGTCGCGCTCTACATCCTGCTGTTCTGGCAGGCCCGGCTCTACGGCGACACCGGGCTGCAGGTCGTGTACGTCGTATTGCAGATCTATGGCTGGTGGCAATGGATGCATGGCGGCGCGAACCGCCGCGAATTGACCATCACGCGCACCTCGCCACGCCAGTGGCTGACCTTAGGGGCGATCGCCGTGCTCGCCTATGTGCCGATGGGGTTCCTGCTTGAACGCTTCACTGACACCGATGTACCGTGGTGGGATGCCGCTCCGACTGTCTCCAGCCTGATCGCGCAGTGGATGATCTCCAAGAAGAAGCTGGAAAACTGGTGGGTGTGGATCGTCACCGACCTCGTCTACATTCCGCTCTATGCCTACAAGCACCTCTATCTGACTGCCGGTCTCTACGCTGTCTTCCTCGTCCTCTGCATCCTGGGAATCCGCTTATGGACCAAGAATATCCGCGCTTCCGCCGCGGGATGATCCTCGGCAAGTTCATGCCGCCGACCCAGGGACATCGTTACCTGGCCGGCTTTGGCATGCACTGCTGTGATCGCCTCAGCGTGTTGGTGTGCACGCACCCCAACGAACCCATTCCCGGGCCTTGCCGTGCCGCCTGGGTACGCGACATGCTGCCCGGCTGTGACGTCGTCCATGTCCCCGATGATCTGCCGGCCACGCCCGAATCGCATCCCCGTTTCTGGGAGCTCTGGCTGCCGGTGATCCGACGCGCCGTGCCCGGGCCGATCGACGTAGTTTTCAGCAGCGAAGACTACGGTCCCGAACTGGCCCGCCGGGTCGGCGCCGAGCACCTCGTCGTCGATCAGGGGCGTGCTGGCGTGCCGATCTCTGGCACCGCCGTCCGGGCGGACCCGTACGCCAACTGGCGGCATCTGCCGGAGACGGTGCGGCCATGGTTCTGCCGCCGGGTCGTGGTGTTCGGCCCCGAGAGCACCGGCAAGACCACCCTGGCCAGGCGTCTGGCCGAACACTACCGCACGGTCTGGGTGCCGGAGTACGCTCGCGGCTACCTGGACCCCCAGGGCGGGAAGTGCGTCGCCAGCGACATCGCCCGCATCGCCCTCGGCCAAGCCGCCAGCGAGGACACGCTCGCCCGACAGGCCGAACGGGTGCTGATCTGCGACACCGACACCCTCACCACGACGATCTGGAGTGAGGTCTACTTTGGTGGCGTCGCCCCGTGGATCGCCGAGGTGGCGCAGAAACGCCAGCACGATCTCTATCTGCTGTGCGACATCGACGTGCCATGGGTCGACGACCGCCAGCGCGACATGCCGCACCGGCGGGAAGAGTTCTTCACCCGCTGCCGTGACGCACTGGAGCGCCATGACCGGCCGTACGCGGTGATCCGCGGCACCTGGGACGAGCGCTTCCAGGCTGCTATCGCCGCCATCGACCGCTTGCTTGGACCGTTGGCGGGCGCTCCGCCAATCGCCGCCCAACCGCGTATCACAGCCGAACTTGCCGCCGGAGGCCACCCATGACCCAGATCCTGCACGCCGGGCGTTTCCTCGAACTGGTCAGCGACCAGGGCTGGGAGTACGTCCGCCGCCGCAACGCCAGCGCCGTGGTCGGCATCATCGCAACGACCCCGGCTGGCGAACTGCTGCTGGTCGAGCAGCACCGCATCCCAGTTGGCGCCCCAGTCATCGAACTGCCCGCCGGGTTGGTCGGCGACGAGCAGGCCGACGAGGACCTGACCACCGCTGCCGCCCGGGAACTGGTCGAGGAGACCGGCTGGGAGCCAGCGACCTGCATCGTCCTGACCCGCGGCCCCTCGTCAGCTGGCCTGACCAGCGAAGTCAGCACCCTGGTCCGCGCCACTGGGCTGCGGCAGATCGGGGCTGGCGGCGGTGTTGCTGGAGAGGCGATCACCGTGCATGCAGTTCCACTCGCCACGGTTCCGGCCTGGCTGACGCAGCGGGCTGCGGCCGGGGCGTTGATCGACCATAAGATCCATGCGGCGCTGTGGTGGATCGAGCAAATGGGATCGCCATGAACCGCCAGAATCGTTTTATTGGCTGCCTCATCGGCACGGCTATTGGCGACAGCCTCCTGCTGCCCGCCGAGGGTCTCTCCCGCGAACGCATCGCGCGTCGGTTCCCTGGTGAACTGCGGCAGCGTCTGATCTGCGGCCATGGAATGGTCAGTGACGACACCGAGCATGCGTTCCTGACCACGCAAGCCCTGCTTGCGGCCGGGGACGACGCAGCTCTTTTCGGCAGAGCACTGGCATCCCGGCTCCGCTGGTGGCTGCTGTCACTGCCTGGCGGGTGTGGCAAAGCCACCGCGCGAGGCTTGCTCCGTTCCTGGGTCGGCTTCTCACCGAGCCGCAGCGGGGTCAGTTCGGCCGGTAACGGTCCAGCGATGCGTTCTGCCATCATCGGCCTGTGCTGGGCGGATGACCAGCAACGCCGGACGGAATTCGTCACCATATCCACAACGATCACCCATCGCGACGAACGGGCGCTGGCAGCTGCACGAGCAGTAGCGGAAGCCGCAGCCTGGATTGTCAGCAGTGCATCGACCGACCTGCTGTGGGAGCGCTGGCGGGCCTGCTCGGGCGAGGCATCGTGGATTAATCTCGTCACCGCTCTTGAAACGCACTACCGCGCGGGCGATTCGCTGGATGCCTACGCGACCGCACTGGGCTGTCCCCACTACGTCTCCGGCTACGCCTATCACTCCGTCCCGGTCGCTCTGTTTGCCTGGTTACGCCATCGCGGCGATCCGTCAGCATGCCTGGCAGCGATCCTCCGCTGTGGTGGTGACACCGACACCATCGGCGCCATTGCCGGGGCACTTCTGGGCTCCGACGGCGGGGACAAGTGCTTCGACCCCCGATGGACGACGAATCTTGCCGAATGGCCCATGTCGCTGCGCACATTGCGCACAGCAGCCCGAGGCCTGAATTCTACTGAAGGTAAACCGGTTCGCTGGTGTTGGCTGGCTCAGCCGCTGCGAAACCTGATCTTCCTCATGGTCATACTTGGGCACGGGTTCCGACGACTTCTGCCGTGAACCGTCATGCCCACATCATCCCACGCTACGCCAACAGTTCGTTCAGATCGGCGGGTTGGTGGCGGACGCCGACGTAGAACTGGCCGAATTCGGCGTACCAGGCGCTGGCCGGGTCGTAGCGCATCTCGGTGACCAGCTTCTTGAACACCATCGGATCGTCAGCGTGCAGGCTGACGCCCCACTCCCAGTCATCCAAGCCGATCGCACCGGACACGATCTGGGTGACCTGCTCGCGGTACTTGGCGCCGACCTGGCCGTGGCTGCGCATGAACGCACGGCGTTCGTCGCCGGTCAGGGCGTACCAGTTCTTGCTCTCGCCGCGGCTCTTGCTCATCGGATAGAAGCAGATGTGGCTCTGACCAGGAATCTTGCGGTAAAGCCGCTCGGTCAGGCCTTCGGTCAGCTTGTCGACTTCGAGTTTGTAGGCTTCGTCATAGCCTGGCGAACCAGGGTTCTGGCCGCGTCCAGCCAGGGCGCGACGCGCGCCGGCGGTGACTTCGTACAGCCCGAGTTCGATCACCGAGAGGAAGGAATAGCTTGGCTTGAGGTAGTCGTGCAAACGCAGACGGCGGAAGCTGAGCTCGACCTGGTCGAGGGCTTCGACGCTCTCACGGTAGTGCAGAAACAGCATGTCGGCCTTCTGTCCGACGATGCTGAAGAGGGCGGTGTCGCCCTTATCCGGCTGCTGGGCACGTTCGAGCCAGGCCATCGCCTCTTCAATGATGTCGTTACCGGCATGACAGGCCCGCCAACGCGGCCAATCGACCACATAGCAATCATGGAGGACATACCAGCCCTCGCGGGTCTGAGGGATCTCAATCGGCGCTTCGCTCATGCCGGCGACGCTACGGGGCTACCGTCGTGAGGAAGCGGCGAGGAAGGGGCGAGAAAGCGGCGAGGTAGCAGTGCTGGCCGAACGCTGACCAATCGCGAGCATGCTGACATGGGACCTAAGCGTACACTGACCGGCATGGAATTTCTCGTCCCCGAAGGGGTGCGCATCGGTTTCGACCGGGATGGCTGGCGAATCATCACGCCACGCACCCTGGGACCAAAGATCCTCGACCGCGCGCGCGAGGCACTCGAGAAGTACGAAGCCTGCCTGCCGCCCGAGGACCCGGACCGTCTGCAGCCGTATAATCTCGAAGAGATCGGACTGCACGTCGCCAAGACCTTCGATCTGCGGATCACGCATCGGTGGTTCAAGAAGCACCGGTAACACGGTAAGGCAGCTGTAGGCAGAATGCCGACAGCCCAGAGATCTCAGCTACTCCAGCAGCCGCCCAAGATGCGCGCAGGCTTCGGCCGGCAGGTTGGCGGCGCGGGTGAACACCATGCCCTGGCGCTGCCCTTCCTGGATGACTTGGCGTTCGAGGTAGTCGGCCGAAGGGCTGGCAGCGGCGAGGCCGTAGATCGCAAAGCGCAGGTCACCGCCACGCAGGGCTTCGGGCAGACGCGCCAGTCGCACCGTGGCGGCCGTCGCCACACCCATCGCCAGCAGGTCGAGCTGCGACCATTCGTGTTCAAGACCCTGGGCGTTCAGCGCCACTTCGACCGATACGCGGTGATGCCACCCGCCGCGAGCGTATTGCGCCCCCGACAGCAGCGGCAGGCCGCGTTCGGCCAGCTGGCGCGCGAGTAGGAAGTCGTCGTTGTAGATCGCCAGGCCGATGTTGCCGCCGGCGAAGGGCCAGCGTTCCAGCAATGGCGTCCGGCCGTCGCAGTAGAGCAGAATTTGGGCGATACGGGCAATCGCGATGATCGGCTCGTGCAGTAGCGTGGAGCCACGCTCAAGGTGCCCCAGGATCGACGGCGGCAGCACGATGCGTACCCGACGCCAGTCACCAGAAGCGGTGATCGCCTGGGCTGCCGCATGGGCGATCACCTGCCAGGGATTGCCGGCCTGCTCGATCACCACGGTATGCTGAGCACCCCGCAGCGGATCATCGAGCCCGTCGACCCACAAACGTCCGCGGCTCCACAGCTTGGCGACGGCTTGCGGTAGGGTGCCCAGCGCTGCCTCCTGGCGGAAGGCGGCACGACCGGCAGCTGCCAAGGCCTGACCACCGTCAGCACTGGCCAGGGCCTGGGTCAGCTCCTCCCGCGGGACGCGCACATCGCCATGATGCAGCGCGTTGCTGGTCAGCCCGAGGCGCACCAGGGCGGCTTCAACCAAGGCGTCGACCAGCGCAACGGTCAGCTCGGTCGCCGGGCTCTGAACCAGCTGATCCTCGACCACTGCGACCACGTCGGCGGCCTGCATACCGGTCAGATCATGGCGCCTAGCCAAGCGGTCGACCAGCCAGTCCGAGCTCCAGGTGCGCTGACGGCCGTCAGCTTCGACGACATCAAGATGGAGCGGAACGTTGCGTTCTCCTCGCGCCCGACGTTCGCGCCGAGCGCGCTCGCGCGCATCGCGATAGCGCGCGTAGGCGATGGCGACCTCGTAATTGCCGCTTTCCTGCAGCACGTGTACGACGGCGTCCTGGACCTCTTCAAGGCCGACCGCGGCACGCTCGACGGTGCGAACCAGATGTTCTTCAACCACCCGGGCCAGTTCGTCAGACAAGCCGTCGTCACGCGCACCCACCGCCGACAACGCCCGGCTGATCGCCTGGGCGATGCGCACCGGCTGGAACGGCACCGCGCTGCCGTCGCGCTTGATGACATTCGCCGGCCTCACGGCACATCCTTGCGGATGACCCGGCCGACCTCGGCGATGAACTCGTCGATGTCCTTGAACTGGCGGTAGACCGAGGCGAAGCGCACGTAGGCCACTTGGTCCATCTTGCGCAGCTCTTCCATGACCAGTTCGCCGACCCGGCGAGTGGTTACTTCGCGTTCGCCCTCGCCGAGAATAGTCTGCTGGATGCGGTTCGCGGCGGCCTCCAGAACGTCCCCTGGGACCGGGCGTTTTTCGCACGCCGTCAGCATGCCTTGCAGGACCTTGCGCCGGTCGAACGACTGGATGCGGCCATCCCGTTTGACCACCCGGATCTGCTCGTCGCCCTCGATGCGTTCGTAGGTGGTGAAACGCTTGCTGCATGCGTTGCACGCGCGGCGCCGGCGTATGGCCGTGCCGTCGTCGGTGGCGCGCGAATCGAGCACGCGGTCATCGTCCTGGTTGCAATAGGGGCAGCGCACGGTCGGGTCGTCTTTCGGGGCGGGAGGTCGACGCTAACGCCTGGGCGACAGGCGCAAGCCGGTTGCCGGTGCAGCACACGGCGATAATCAGTCCCGACGGTCCTCGACTGAACTTGCCGAGCCATTCCGCTCGCTAGCGTTCCGCCTCCTAACGACGGAGGCAGCATGGCCAACTATACCATCTCAGTCATCAACGGCGACGGCATCGGTCCCGAAGTCATCGCCGAAGGCCGCAAGGCTCTGGTTGCTCTCGGCAAGCGCGGTGGCCACTCCTTCGCGTTCACCGAATACCTCGCCGGCGGATGCGCCATCGACGCGACCGGAGTGCCGTTGCCCGACGACACCATCAAGGGCGTGAAGGATTCGCAGGCCCTGCTGTTCGGCGCCATCGGTGGGCCAAAATGGGAGAACGTCCCACACCACCTGAAGCCCGAAGCCGGCCTCCTGAAGTTACGCAAGGAGCTCGACGCCTGGGCCAACTTGCGCCCGGCGGTGGTCTACGACGAGCTGTGCGACGCCTCGACGATCAAGCCCGAAGTACTCAAGGGCACCGACATCATGGTGCTGCGCGAGCTGACCGGCGGCATTTACTTTGGCACCCCACGCGGCATCGAAGGCAGCGGCCCGACCCGCAAAGGTTTCAATACCGAAGTCTACAGCGAATTCGAAGTCGAGCGCATCGTCACGATGGCGTTCGAGATCGCCCGCGGCAGAAAGAAGAAGGTCTGCTCGGTCGACAAGGCCAACGTGCTAGAATCGTCGCAACTGTGGCGCGAGGTCGCCATCCGGGTCGGCAAGACCTTCCCCGACGTCACGCTGTCGCACATGTACGTCGACAACGCCGCCATGCAGCTGATCCGCGACCCCAAGCAGTTCGACGTCATCGTCACCGGCAACATCTTCGGCGACATCCTCTCGGACGAGGCCAGCCAGCTGACTGGCTCGATCGGCATGCTCGCCTCGGCCAGCGTTGGCGGACCGGTCGGCTTCTTCGAACCGATCCACGGCAGTGCACCTGACATTGCCGGCCAGAAGAAGGCCAACCCCCTCGCCACCATCGGCACCGTCGCCTTGCTGCTGCGGTACGGCCTGAAGCTAAACCAGGAGGCCGAACTCATCGAACGAGCGATCAAGTCCGTTCTGAAGAGCGGGCTGCGCACCGTCGACATCAAACAGCCCGGCTGCACCCTAGTCGACACCGTCACCATGGGCGAGGCCGTGGTGAAGCAGATCGCCACGTTAGCCTGAGCACATCCTTGCCAACCCTTCCCGGTACGCTTAAATTCTGACCCATGATCCACCTGCGCCCCCTCGTCCTCGGACTCGCTGCCTTTGCGGCCCTCTCACTCGCCGGCTGTGGCGACGAGCGCGAGCTCGGCTACAAGGATGTCGAGATCGACGAGTACAAGCGTCAGATCAAGGAATTGGAAGACCAGCTCTACAAGAAGAACGATGGCGAGGTCAAAGAAGCCAAGGCCAAGGGCGACGGCAAGTCGTCGCTGAAGAACATCCAGTCCGAAGTCGGTAGCGATATCGACGTCAGCGACCGCCCGGTCGAAGTCGTTTTGTCGATCGAAAGCGAAGTCCTCTTCAAGAGCGGCTCGGCCACTCTCAGCGCCCAGTCCAAGGCTGCGCTCAACAAGGCCGTGGCCGTCATCAAGGACCGCTTCCCGGGTCACAACGTCCGCGTCATCGGCTACACCGACGACCAGAAGATCACCCGTTCGAAGAACACCTGGACCGACAACTGGGATCTTTCGGCCGGTCGCGCCCGCGAGGTGCTGCTCTACCTCGAAAGCCGCGGTATCGCCTCCAAGCAACTCGGCCTGGCCGGCTATGGCATGGAGCGCCCACTGGTGCCCAACACCTCGGCCGACAGCCGGCAGAAGAACCGCCGCGTCGAGATCGTCGTCATCCCGACGTCCAAGTAAGCTGTCCGACCAGGACCTGACGTGTACACAGCCGGGCGCTTGCGCCCGGCTGTGTTGTTGTCCTGGCACTGCCAACCACATACCACGCACTATGGCTGAACGCGGAACGACCCAGACATCCAGCCTGATCCTGGTTTCAACCTGGATCGCTTTCCTGTGGCTGGTCTTCGCGGTCGACATTCTGCTGCGCGTCTTCGGCGGTGGTCTGGCCCGGCTGTTCGGTTGGGCTGCGCAACCTGACGGCATCTGGCTGGCCAATTGGCTCGGTCTGCGTCCGCGCGAACTTGACGGTCTGTGGGGTATCGCCGGCTGCCACATCCTGCACGCCAACATCCAGCACATCGCCAGCAACAGCGTCGGTCTACTCGTCCTTGGCTTGGTCTGCTGCTGGTACAGCCAGAAGCTGACCGCCTTAGCCGCCATCTACAGCGCGATCGTTTCGGCCACTCTTACCTGGCTGATCGCACCGGCCGGATCGGTGCACATTGGGGCCAGCGGCATCATCTTCGGCCTGGTTGGTTTCCTGGTCTGCAACGGCCTGTTCAGACGTAGCTGGGGAGCATTCCTGCTCGCCATCCCGATCGGCGTGCTGCTTTCGGGTCTGGTTCCGGGCATGATGCCCACCGGGACCAACAAGGCCCAATTGATCAGTTGGCAGATGCATCTCGGCGGCTTCATCGGCGGTGCGCTGGCGAGTTGGCAACTGCGACGCGATAAGGCGGAATAGAACCCGAGGCTAGACGTCCTGCTCAGCTGCGCATTTCACCCCTGGGCACAACCGCGGAATCCGCGTCAACGCCTTCATCTTTACGCAATGTGCCTCGGCTTCGTCCTGGGTCAGGCCGCTGCGTGCCACCGCGCTGTCCTGCTCATGCGCCTCCATCGCCACCATTTCGGCAACTTCCTCGGACAGAGCACAGACTTTCTGCAGCGCCAGGATGACCAGTTCAAATGGAGTCACTTCGTCATTGAACAGGATAACCTTCCATCCGTGTTCGACCGTGGTCGAGGTGGCGCTGTCTGGCTGCGTGAAGGGATTGCCGCCCGGCTCTGGCATGGCCGCAAGGATGCCAGGCCTGGGCGGCGATCAACGCGCCACAGCCACCTGGCTGGACGCAGCAGCCACCTGGCTGGACGCAGCCGTAACCTGCCGGCGCAACTCGACTACCGCTCGCGGTAACTCGCAGGTCAGATCGCTCCAACTGCATTCGAGCGACATCGCTCCACGATAGCCCCCTGCAAGCAACGTCCGCAGATAGGGCAGGAAGTCGTCTCCGGCCACCCCCGGAGCAGTACGCTTGGCGCACTCGGCGATATGGGCATGGGCCAGCAGATCCGCTACCGGGGCGATCGCTTCGGGCCCCTCGTTGTCGCGCAGCATGTGGTAGATGTCGGCCAGCAGACGCACGCCGGTGACGTTGGCCGCCCGCACTACGTCTGCACCTGCGGCAAGCGAATTGATAAAATTGCATTCGCTGCTGTTCAGCGGTTCGACAACCAGAGTGACTCCCTGCGCCGTAGCCATCGGGCCAAGTATCCGCAGGAGTCCGACGAACTGGTCCCGCGCCTGCGCTCGGTCGAATCCCTCTGGAATTTGCCGCGATGCTCCACTACCGAAAACGATGGTGGCGATGCCGGCCTGCGATGCCCGCTTGAACGCCGTGCTGGCCCACGCCGTGATCGCCGTGCGATCGACCACTGGCCCAATGCAGGGCAGATCACTTGGCAGGAAGCAGTTGGCCGAGCGGATCGGTTTGCCGCTAGCGCGCGCTGCCTCCAGACGATTCCGCCAACCAGCCGCATCGCCATCACGCGGCGCCAGGAAGGACTGCACATTCTCCTCGATGTAGTCCACCGTGGAGGCAGCAAGCAGGTCGATGTGGGCAGCAGCCGACGTGCAGAGTCCGATATCCATGACGATCTCCGTGACAGGTCTAGTTTCAATCTAGGCTTTCAAATCCCTGAAGGCGATCACAATTCCGTTTCAGGGATGCGACTTACGTGACTGACCGCTGGAGCCTCTTCCGCCCGTCTCGCATGCCTACGGCCGCGCTGCCATTCGGCCTGCGATCGCTCGGTCTCTACCGCTATGTGGCTACTGGGAAGATCGAGGAAATCCGTCCACGTCCATTCGTGCAGATTTATTGGGGCCTGTCCGGACGGGTAGTGTTCACAACCGATGAGGGCGACGTAACCGTAGGACCAGGCGAGATTTTCGTGTATCCGAGCCAATCGTGGCACCGCCTCAGCGCCCTCGAGCCCGACACCGCCTACTGGTGGTTCACCGTCGATGGTCCGTTGGCCGACGCGTCCGTGGCCGCCTTCGGACTACAGGCGCCGTGGCCGAAGGCCGCCGGCCCCCCTCCAGAACGGATGTTCCAACGCCTGCGTACGCTGATCGCCGATCCCGCCCAGACGAGCGAACGCGCAGCTGCGGCAGTCGCCTGGGAACTGCTGTCAGCGGCGGCTTCCGGTGGGATTCCAGCAAACGGTTCCGACGCCGTGGTCGAGCGCCTGCGCCGCCGCCTGATCGACGATGCCGGCGACCCGGGTCTGTCGATCTCTTGCTTGGCCACCGAATTTGGCGAGGACCGCAGTGTCCTGACCCGGCGCTTCACCCGCCTAGTCGGGGTGGCGCCCAAGCCGTTTCTGCAATCGATCCGCCTCGGCCGGGCGATGGCGCTGCTGCACACCACCGATGATCCGATTGCCGCGATCGCCCAGGCCTGCGGATTCTCCGACGCGGGTTATTTCGCCCGTGCCTTCCGCGAACGGACCGGTTTGGCCCCAGAACGATTTCGCAGCGCCTAAGCGATGCCGAGGACTTGCGATACGGCGACCAGGCCCACACTCCCACGCATCCTGCACTCGTAGCTCAGCTGGATAGAGCGCTGCCCTCCGAAGGCAGAGGTCCTTGGTTCGAATCCAAGCGAGTGCGCCAACCGACAACCCCCGGTTAATACCGGGGGTTCTTCGTTTTCATAGGAAGGTTCCTGGACATTTACCAGGCCGACTGGTGCGACACACTGGCCGTCATGAGCAACCCGCGTACGCAATGGATCAAGCGGCTGTGGACCATGGTCGGTCCGGTACTGGAAGCCTCCGCCGCGGGTCAGTTACATGAGCGCCTGCCGCTTCGATGTGCAGCAGAGGCCGATTCGGCCGACCGCATGCAATACACCCATCTTGAGGCTGTAGCACGGGCGCTGGCCGGCTTGGCGCCGTGGTTGGATTCGGATGGAGGCGACGCTGCTGAACGACAGCTGCGGCAGCACGCAACCCTGCTGGCCCAGCAGAGCATTGCCAACGCCCTGGATCCGGCTCATTCTGATCATGTCAATGTTGCGCATGGCCAGCAGCCGATCGTCGATCTCGCCTTCCTCGCCCACGCCCTGCTGCGCGCCCCTCGTGCTTTGACTGACACGTTGACGGAAACCACGCGCAGCCACCTGGCCAACGCCTTCGCCGGCGTCCGCGACCGCCTGCCCTACCACTGCAACTGGCTGCTCTTCTCCGCTCTGATTGAGGCCGGGCTGCTTCGGCTCGGCAAGCCGTGGGATCCCATGCGTGTCGACCACGCGCTGCGCTCGCATGAATTGTGGTACGCCGGCGACGGTGCCTATGGCGACGGATCCCGCTTCCACTGGGATTACTACAACAGTTTCGTCATCCAACCGATGCTGGTGGACCTGCTCGCCAGCCTGCCTGAACCGGCCGGCGCAAGCGGGGCGTGGTCACAGATGCGCATCAAGGTCGATGAACGATTCCGCCGGGCGGCCGCCGTACAGGAACGAATGATCGCCGCCGACGGTAGCTTTCCGCCCATCGGTCGCAGCCTGACCTATCGCTGCGGAGCATTCCAGCATCTGGCCCAAGCCGCCCTACAGCATCGCCTACCCGCCGAGCTGGCGCCGGCGCAGGTGCGCTGCGCGCTTGAGGCGATGATCGCCAGAACGCTCGACCCACCGGGCACGTACGACAGCTTGGGTTGGCTCCTGCCTGGGCTATGCGGCAATCAGGCCGGACTGATGGAGAATTACATCTCGACCGGCAGTCTGTATCTGGCCAGCACGGCCTTTTTACCGTTGGGCCTGCCGGACACCGATCTATTCTGGACGACGCCAGACGAACCATGGACTCAGATGCGGATCTGGCGGGGAGATGATGCGATTGCCGATCATGCCCTACACGACGCTCCCTGACCCCGAAGCGCATGGACGTGCGCCCTGAGCCGATCAGATCGACTTGGCCGCCTTGTGGATTGTACCGCGGTGAGCGCTCTTGCCATGATGCGCATGGTGAGCGTGTTTAACGTCGTGAACGTACCCTCAACGCGATAGCAGCGGCAGCGCCTCGGCCAGTCCAGCCTTGGTATCCGGATGCAGAGCCAGCGCCCGTTCGAGGGCAGCGACCGCCGGGGCCGCAGCCGGCCGGTCGCGGCGCAGGGCGGTGAGGCGGTCCTTCAGGTCCGGTTGAGCAGCACCAAGCAGGGCCGCCGACACCGCACAGGCGACCAACCCCTGACGGATCGTGGTCGAAGCAGCGTCACCGCCGAGCCGTTCATGAGCCGAGGCCAGCAGGGCACGTGCCGCGTCAGCGTCGCTGGCTGCCAGCAGAACGGCACGCAACGCGTCGATCTGCGCGCCAGGCGCTTCACGAACATCGCACCATTCGGCTCGCCGTCCGAGGTAGGCGCCACACAGCACCTCGTCCTGGCGACGCACCGCGGCACGTAGCAGGGCATGATGGGCATGGCGACGGCCATGGATCCCACCCGCAGCGAGTTCAACCGCGGCGGCGGCAGGCTGGGCGGTGCCCGCCATGACGGTCAATGCAGCGTTGATCTCGGATTCGGTGGCAGCCGGATCATCGGCCAACAGGACGCTGCGCAGGCAGGTCAGACGGCCCTGAGCCCCGGCCCGATCCTGGTCGTCGGCGAGGCGGCCGGCGGCCTCCTCGGCGCGTTCCAGCTGCTTGCGTGCGTCTTTCCAGCGACCTTCGACGGCAGCAATCCGGGCACGTTCTTCGGCCAAGCGGATGAAGTTGGCGCGACCACCGCAGGCAATCGCCTCGGTGCGGGCCCACGGGGCGATCAGCGCTTCGGCGTGCTCAACTTCGAGGGCTTCGCGCGCGGAAGCGGCAGCGTGCAGGGCGGTCTCGACCACCTCGGCTGGCAGGTCGTCCCGCAACTCGGCGAGCCGCAGGCCGAGCTTGGTGACTGCCGCGGCGGTGAGCGAACCGGCAGCCGCCTGGGTGGAGACCAGCGAGGCGTCCAGGCGCAGTCGGTCGCGCGGACGTAGCTGAGCGGAGCCATGCGCCTCCAACCAAGCGAGTTCACCAGCCAGACGCGGAGCATCGGCGATGCGGCCACGAGCCAGTCCCGTGAGGTGCCGCTGCAAGGCGAGCGCTGACTCGGCATCGGCGCCGATGCGGGCGCCGATGCGAGCAAGCAAAGCTTCGGCCAGTCCGCCGGCGTCGGTGGCGGCTTCGCCGAGCAGCGCGGTCCACACCGACCACGCTGGCAGGGTTCCGACCGGCAGATGCGTAAGGACATCGCTCAGAGTGGGGCCTGGCTCCAGCAGGCACGTCGCCAATCCGGACTGACGGATGCGCGCGGCTTCCGTCTCACGACGGCCACCCCAGCTCCAGGCCACCGCTTCGGCCAGGGCCGGCGCATGATCGCTAGAGTTGACTAGCGACAGGCTGATCCCGCGATCGCTGCCCAGAGCTGCCAACGCGACGGTCAGTGCGGCGCGGTCGACACCATCGGCCCACGCCGGCAGTTCGACAGCCACCGTGGTCGCAGCACTAACAGGAAGCGCCAGGGCGACCAGGGCCGCTAGGGCATGTACGCCATCGGCCCAGGATTCGCTACGTTCGGGGCAATCGGCCAAGGGCAGGCCGATGACGCCGATCTCGCGATCGGCAACCGCCTGGACCACAGCGTCCATCTCGTCGAGACTGGCGCATTCGGCGGCCCGCCAGGTGGCTTCGACCGGACCGTGGGCGGTCGGACCGTTCAGCAGCAGCCCGACGATATGTCCAGGCCTGCGGCCCTTCTCGCCACGTCCACGGATGCCGGACACCGCCACCACCAGGCGCCAGGCGTTCTGCGGCTTGAGTCGGGTCAGGCGGTGCTCAGCGGTGCCGAGATGCACGGCGGAGAGGGAACGGCCAGCGGCGCGACGCTCCTGCTCTTGCTGAGCCAGTTCATCACCACGGCGGACGCGAGCCATCCGCTCGCCAGCTTGCGAGCCTTCATCCGGGAAACGCTCGGCCAAGCGGACCTGGGCGGCGACCGTCGCCTCGCCTTCCGGGCCGTGTTCCTTCAGGGCGGCACGGAAGCGGCGCTCGAGCTCGTCGAGTTCGTGACGACGCTGGGCTTGCAGACGATCCCTCGACGGTCCATCCAGGGCGGCAATCGCCTCCAGCACAGCCGGATCGGCCCAGCTGCGTTCAGCGACCAGCCGACCAGCAGCAGCGATCGCTTCGGCGGCGGTGCGCACCTGGGCCAGTTCGCTGGCAAGACGTTCGGCGGTGCCGGCGAAACGGGCTTCGATGCGGGCCCGGGTGTCGCGCGCAGCCGGCGCTTCCTCGCCTTCGGCGCGGGCGATGGCGCCCAGCCGGTGGATCAGGTCATCGAGTTCCTTGGCGCGCTCGGACTCAAGCTTTGCCTTGGCCTCGGGGTGCGCATCGATCAGCCGCTTCCAGGCGTTGATGACGCCCGGATCCTCAGGGCCACGTGCGGCCAGCAGGCCTTCCCAGTCACGGCGGAGGGCCGCAACCGGCGGCGGCGGATAAAGGGCCGCCATGGTCAGCTGCACGCCTTGGGCCTGGAGATGCTCCAGAATCAGACCGCGCAGGTCATCGCGAACCGGCAATGGCGGACGCAGTACAGCAAAGGCGACTTCGCGGATGGCCGGAGCCTGGTCAGCGCCAGCCACTTTGGCGGCCACCACCTGAGCCACACGTTCACGGATGCGCGCCAGCATGCGCTTGGCATCGCCATCGACTTGCCAGGTGGCCAGAGCCGCCGGCACGAAGACTTCGACTGGCGCGATGGCTGCTGGCGGGGCGGCAACTACCGGCGAGAGAGCCGGTTGGGCACCATCGGCTGACGGAGCCGGAACAGCATCTGCAGGAGCGGACTCGCTGGTTGCGGGCACGGGCACGACAGGCTGGACCTGCGGGCGCGCAGCGGCTTCAGCCAGATGACGACCAAGCCAGGCTTCCCATAGGATGCGCGGCGGACGGGGCGGCAGAGCGGCAGGGGCCGGACGCTCACGGTACTCACGCTGTGGGCGCTGATCACGCTGATCACGCATGCCGCCGTCGCGCGGGCCGCGTGGGTCGCGCATGCCGCCGTCACGTGGTCCGCGCTGGTCGCGCTGAGGACGCGCATCACCCTCAGGTGGCGCCGCAACCGGTCCACCAGCTGGCGGCGCGGTAGCTACAGCTACAGCTACAGCTGCAGCTGCAGCGGTCTTCTTAGCCTTCTGTGGCCGCATCGAAACGATGTATTCGTCGGCCAAAGTGCGCATCGCACCCAACGTTGCGTGATCGGTCGGGAAGCAGGCGTCCATCGCCGCATCCGGACGCAATCCACCCGGGGCCGGACGTCCGGCGATCAGCGCGTTGACCAGGTCGATCGCCTTCTCGAAGCGCGGCAGCTCGGCATTGGGCAGCGGCTTGACCGCAGCCAGGCCGAGATCGGCCAGTTTGCGCTCCAAAAAGCTGGCGGGGAGCCGGCCGCGGGCGCAGGCAAAGATATCGTGCACGGCGCTGGACCAGCGTTGCGAGGGCGAGGCGATCATGGGGCGAACAGCCTATGAGCCGCGGCGAAACGCCAACCCCTGTCGCAGTGACGGATGCCTGGTCCTGCCATCCTGGCCGATTCGGGTCTCGGGAGGATCCCTAGCGAGGCGGATCCCACATCTTGCCCGCTTCAGGTAGCCCGCTAGCATCCCCGCCCGCTTGGCAGCGTAGCTCAGGGGTTAGAGCGGAGGCTTCATAAGCCTTAGGTCGGAGGTTCGATTCCTCTCGCTGCTACCAGACGACAAACCCCCGGCTTGCGCCGGGGGTTTGTCATTTTCCGTCCGGGGTCGGACATCGCCTACTACGACAGCCGCGCCTTGTAGTCGGCGTAGCCGAAGCGGCGAATGACGCGCAGGTCGCGACCGTCCCAAGTGACGATCGAGGGGTGCTTCACCCCGTTGAACATCGTCGTCTTGACCATCGTGTAGTGCGCCATGTCGGCAAAGACCAGGCGCTGGCCCGGCACCAGCGGAGCCGGAAAGGACCAATCGCCACTGACGTCGCCTGCCAGACAGGTCGGACCGCCCAAGCGGTACGTATACGGCGTCGCGCCAGCATCGCCCGCTCCGTGGATGGTCGGACGGTAGGGCATCTCCAGTGTGTCCGGCATGTGCGCCGTCGCCGAGACATCCAGGATCGCGATCGGCATGCCGTTGCGCACAATGTCCATCACCGTCCCGACCAGCACACCGGTGCCCAGCGCGATCGCCTCACCCGGTTCGAGATAGACGGTGAGGTGCGGATGCCGCGCGCGGAAATCGCGGATCAGGGCGATCAGACCATCAACGTCGTATCCCGGCTTGGTGATGTGGTGGCCACCACCGAAATTGATCCACTTCAGTTTGGGAAACCAGTCCCCGAAGCGGTCCTCAACGTGTTGAAGGACGCGCTCCAGCACGTCGGCACCCTGCTCGCACATGACGTGGAAATGCAGGCCATCAACCCCGGCCGGCAGGTCAGCGCCAATCTCGTCACGCCGGCAGCCAAGGCGGCTGCCCAGGGCGCAGGGATTATATAGTTCAACGTCAACCTCGGAATACTGCGGATTGACCCGCAGACCGACCTCGATGTGGCGACCACAAGCACGCACCGCCGGCAGATGCTTGACCAGCTGGCTGGTCGAGTTGAACACCAGATGGTCGGTGAGCGCCAGCGTCTCGCGCATGTCCTCATCACTGAAGGCTGGCGCATAGGTATGCACCTCCTTGTTGAACTCCTCGCGCGCCAGCTGTGCCTCGATCGGCCCCGACGCAGCACAGCCGTCCAGGTACGGCTTCAGAGTGGGAAACACGCCCCACATCGAAAAGCCCTTGAGCGCCGCAAGGACGCGGCATCCAGCCTCCTGCCGCACCCGCGCCAGCAGGCGGGCATTGCGCTCAAGCAGGCGCAGATCGACGACGAAACTCGGGGAAGGAACCCGATCCCAGTCGAGATCGGTGATCGGCGTCTCGGGGATCGGATCCATGCGCGCCTTCAGATCGGCAGAGGTTGGGTCGGGGCGGTCTCGACCCACGGCAGGCCGTGCCCGCCGATGTCCTTCATAAACGGATCGGGGTCGAACTGTTCGACGTTCCAGACCCCAGGTCGCTTCCACGCGCCCGTCAGTAACAGCTTGGCGCCGAGCATGGCCGGCACACCAGTGGTGTAGGAGATCGCCTGGGCGCGGACCTCCTTGTAGCAGGCGGCGTGGTCGCAGACGTTGTAAACGTAGTAGCGCTTGAACTTGCCGTCTTTCACGCCCTCGATCCAGCAGCCGATGTTGGTCTTGCCACTGTAGTTTTCACCCAGCGATTCAGGCTTAGGCAGGACCGCCTTCAGGAACTGCAATGGGACGATCTCCCTGCCCTCGTACATGATCGGCTTGATCGAGGTCATGCCGACATTCTGCAGCACCTCGAGATGGGTCAGGTAGGGTTTGCCGAAAGTCATCCAGAAGCGGATCCGCTTGAGCCCCTTGAGGTTCTTGACCAGAGACTCCAACTCCTCGTGGTACATCAGGTACATGTCTTTGACCCCGCACTGGGCGAAATCAAAGGGCGCATTGACCGTCAGCGGATCGGTCTCGATCCATGCGCCATCTTGCCAGTACTTCCCGCGCGCTGTGATCTCGCGGATGTTGATCTCGGGATTGAAGTTGGTGGCGAAAGCCTTGCCATGGCTGCCGGCGTTGCAGTCCATGATGTCGACAGTGTGGATCTCGTCGAAGTGGTGCTTGGCTGCCCAGGCGCAGTAGATGTTGCTCTGGCCCGGATCAAAACCGCAACCAAGTATGGCGGTGAGGCCGGCCTTCTCGAATTTCTTCTTATAGGCCCACTGCCACTTGTACTCGAACTTGGCCTTATTCAGCGGTTCGTAGTTGGCGGTGTCGAGGTAGTGCGTCCCGGTGGCCAGGCAGGCCTCCATGATCGCTAGGTCCTGGTAGGGCAGGGCGACGTTGATTACTAGCTCGGGCTTGAAGGCCTTGATCAGCTTGATCGTATTCTTCGGGTTGTCGGCATCGACCTCGGCGGTGGCGATGCGGCGCTTCTGCAACTGCTTCACATCCTTGGCGATCTTGTCGCACTTCGCCTTGGTGCGCGAGGCGAGCATGATGTCCGAAAATACCTCGGGCACCTGGGCGCACTTGTGGGTAACGACGCTGCCGACACCGCCGGCACCGATGATGAGGACACGTGACATGGATGACTCCGAAGGGCTTTAGGCTGGCTGGAAGCTGGAGACTGGCATGTAGACTGGAGGTGGAAGCGCCGCTGGCAGTCCAGCGGCGCTTTCAGTCCCAGCCGCATCTCACGATTCGAAGTAGGTATATCCCTGGATGCCGGCGGCGTAGTTCTCGACGATCTCACGACGTTCGGTCGGGGAGAGCTTGCCTTCGCGCACTGCGCGCTCGGCGCGGTCGCGGAACATCGCGACGAGGTCCTTCGGATCGTATTCGACATAGCCGAGGACGTCAGCGACCGAGTCGCCCTTGACCTCGCTGGTGAAGTCGATGCGGCCGTCAGCGTCGAGCTTCACCGAGACGATGTTGGTATCGCCGAACAGGTTGTGCAGATCGCCCAGGGTCTCCTGATAGGCGCCGACCAGGAAGACGCCGCAGACATAGTCCTCGCCGGCGCGCAGCTCGTGCAGCGGCAGGGTCTTTTTCACGTCGTGCAGATCGATAAAGTTGTCGATTTTGCCGTCGCAGTCACAGGTGATGTCGCTGAAGCTGCCTTGGCGATTGGGGCGCTCGCCGAGCCGATGGATCGGCATGATCGGGAAGAGCTGGCCGATAGCCCATGAGTCAGGCAGCGACTGGAAGACCGAGAAGTTGCCGTAGTAGATGTCGCACAAGGCTTCTTGCAGATCCTTGAGATCCTCGGGAACATTCTTCAGTTCTTCGCACTCGCGCAGAATCTTGCCGACCACACGCCAGAACAGGTTTTCGCCCTGGGCACGCTGACGCAGGTTGACTCCGGCATGCAGGAAGGCTGTGCGGATCTCGTCGCGGTGATAAACCGCGTCGTTGAAGCACTCCTGCAGGTTCTTCGGCGAGACCGTCTTGTAGATGTCGGCCAACTCGCGCAGCGAGGCATGAGCGTCCTTCGCCGGCTCTTCGACCTGCTCCTCGCCAGGCTCGAAGCGCGAGGCTTCCAGCACATTGAAGATCAGCACCGAGCTGTAGCTGACAAGGAAGCGGCCGGATTCCGAAATGATATTCGGATGCGCCAAGCCCTCCTTGTCACATGCCGACATGATCGTCTCAACAACGTCGGAGCAGTACTCCTTGATGTCGTAGTTGCGGCTGCCGGGGAAGTTGGTTTTCGAACCATCGTAGTCGACGGCCAGGCCGCCTCCAATGTCGAAGATGCCCATCGCCGCTCCTTCCTTGACGAGGTCGCAGTAGGCGCGCACGGCTTCCTGGGCGGCGGTACGCACGGCCCCGATGTTGGGGATCTGGCTGCCGAGGTGGTAGTGGACCATCTGCAGGCAGTCGAGCATCCCCTTGTCACGCAGCATGTCGACGATGCGGATGGTGTCCGCCATGGTCAGGCCGAAGGTCGAACGGTCGCCGCTGCTCTCAGTCCATTTGCCGGGCACCTTCGATGACAACTTGAGGCGCAGGCCGAGGCGTGGCTTGACTCCGAGCTTGGCGGCGCGCTCAAGCACCAACTCTAGTTCGGAGACCATTTCCAGCACGATTAGAGTCTGGGCGCCCATCTTTAGACTCGACAGCGCGAGATCGATGAACTCGGCATCCTTATAGCCGTTGCACACGATGTAGGACTCGGCGTCCTGCATGTAGGCGAGGGCGATGAGCAGTTCGGCCTTGCTGCCGGCTTCGAGGCCGTGGTGGTAACGCTTGCCGAACTGAGCGATCTCCTCGACCACCTGCTGCTGCTGGTTGACCTTGATCGGATAGACCCCGCGGTAAACGCCCTTGTATCCGGCCTGAGCGATCGCTTCGCTGAAGCCTTCGTTAATGCGCTGGATGGTGCGGTCGAGGATGTCGCGGAAGCGCAGCAGCACGGGCATGCCCATGCCGCGCTCCTTGATACCCGCAACCACCTCCATCAGCGACACATCGACCGTCTCGGCACCGTTCTGCAACTTGACCACCACCTCGCCGGCGGGGTTGACGTCGAAGAAGCCAGAGCCCCAGGCCCTGACGTTGTAGAGCTCGGCGGACTGCTGGACGTTCCAGCGATCAAGGGTCTCAGGCTTCATCAGATCTTCTCCCGGACTCTCGCAGACGAGGCGGCAGGTGGATGGGGGTGCGCGGCGGCGCGCACCGTATAGCCTCCCGCGCCATGAGCGGAATACCCGACTTCCCGACAGCCATACAGATGCCTGCCGAGTGGGCCCCGGTTGGTGCCGTCCTGCTCGCCTGGCCGCACGCCCAGGGCGACTGGGCGCCGTACCTGGACCAGGCCCAGGCGTGCTACCGGGGCCTCACCACCGCAATCGCCCGGCACTGCCGGGTGATTATCCTGGCCGACGACGTCAATGAGGTGCGCGGTCAGCTGGCAGCCATGGCCATTCCCGAAGAACGCGTCGACGTCCGCGGTGATGTGCCCTGCGATGACACCTGGATCCGCGACTTCGGCCCAATCACCGTGCTTCGTTATGGTCGCCCCTTCTGTCTGGACTTCGGCTTCAACGGCTGGGGCCTGAAGTTTGCCGCGCCCGATGACAACCGGGCCACCCGCAGGCTGCACGTTGCCGGCGGACTTGGCCAGGCCGCCCTGGAGACGGTCGGCCTGATCCTTGAGGGCGGCTCGATCGAGAGCGACGGCGCGGGTACGATCCTAACCACCGAGGCCTGCCTACTGTCCGCCAACCGCAACCCGCATCTCGACCGCGCTGCGGTCGAAGCGGCCCTGGGTCGGCATCTTGGGGCGAAGCGGGTGCTGTGGCTGGCCCATGGGCACCTCGTCGGCGATGACACCGACGCCCACATCGACACCATCGCGCGCCTATGCCCGAACGATACCATCCTCTACGTCCGCTGCGATGATCCCGCTGACGAGCACCATGCCGGCTTTGCGCGCATGGAAGCGGAACTGCGCGAGCTGCGCACCGCTGCCGGCAAATCTTTCCGCCTAGTCGCCCTGCCGTGGGCAGCGCCTCGTTTCTGTCCGCTTGATGGACACCGCATCCCGGCGACGTACGCCAACATCCTGTTCGTGAATGGGGCCGTCCTCGTCCCGACGTACCGTGAGCCGGCGCGCGATACCGCCGCCTTGCGCGCGGTCGCCGAAGCCTGTCCCGGCCTGCAGATCGAAGGCGTGGATTGCAGCGCGCTGATCTGGCAGCACGGTTCGCTCCACTGCGCCACCATGCAGATCCCGCAGGAGGTTTTCCCATGACCACACTGAATGTCGCCCTCGTCCAGGCCGCCTGGCAGGGTTCGGCCAGCGCCATGCGCGATCATCTCGCCGCCGGCATACGCCAGGCCGCCGCCCGCGGCGCCCAGCTAGTCTGCCTGCAGGAGCTGCACGCCAGCACCTACTTTTGCCAGACTCTGGATGTCGCGCTCTGCGACCTCGCAGAGCCGATCCCGGGACCAAGCACCGCATTTTACGGAGCCCTCGCCAAAGAGCTGGGCGTCGTCCTGGTGACCTCGCTGTTCGAACGCCGCGCCCCTGGCCTGCACCACAATACCGCAGCCGTGATTGAACGGGACGGGACGCTGGCCGGGATCTACCGCAAGATGCACATCCCGCACGACCCCGGCTTCGAAGAGAAGTTCTACTTCACGCCGGGCGATCTCGGCTTCACCCCCATCCAGACCTCGGTCGGCAAGCTCGGCGTGCTGGTCTGCTGGGACCAGTGGTACCCCGAAGGCGCTCGCCTGATGGCGATGGCCGGGGCGGACATTCTCATCTATCCGACTGCGATCGGCGCCAACCCGGCCGATCCCGCCGATGAGCAGGAGCGCCAGCGCCAGGCTTGGATCCTGATCCAGCGCAGCCACGCCATCGCCAACGGGCTGCCGGTGGTGTCGATCAACCGGGTCGGCCACGAGTCTGATCCGTCGGGACGCAGCCAGGGTATCCGTTTCTGGGGCAGCAGCTTCATCGCCGGCCCGCAGGGCGAATTGCTCGCTGAGGCGCCGGCCGACACACCGGCCATCCTCTCGGTCGCGATCGACCGCACGCGCAGCGAGAACGTCCGCCGCTGGTGGCCGTTCCTGCGCGACCGTCGCATCGACGCCTATGGGGATCTGGTCCGCCGCTGGCGGGACTAATAGGGAGACGCAAGATTGACGGCGCCCGTTCGGTCGGCGATGCGACCTTAGCCGTCCCAATCTAGCACGACCCTGGAATGAGCGAAGACAACGCAGTGATGACGGGATCGCTCAGCGTGGTTGCAGCCTGATCGACCAGGAGCGTTCGCCATGGGCCGGCAGGATCGACTCGGGCGGAATCACATTGAGTTTACCCAACCAGTCGGAATTGACTGTGGTGGGTTCGATCGCCCACTGATGCAGTCCTTCATCGTGCTTGATCCACAACCCTGCCCACGGCAGGACCAGCGGATCCCAGCGAATCTCCAGACCGGCGTGTCCTGAACGCATAATCGCCAGCCCGTTAGAGCGGACGAACGATTTGGAGAATGGTTCGTCACCCAGTAGGCCGGCCGAGAGATCGGCCCCGGGCCAGGCCAACGGCCAATCCCGCTGGACGGTCCCCCGGACCCAGCGTTCTAATACATGCTGCACTCCGGGCAGTTCCAGGCGGTCTCCCGGACGCCAAGCAAACAAGGGATGCCAGCACCACAGGTAGGGAACCGGGTGGTTTTTCGGATTGGTAATTCTCCAATCGAGGCGCAGTCCGTCGCCCTCGACAGCGATGCTCCGCTCGCAGCGCAATCCTGAAACTGGCAGATCAATGCTCAGCCACAGGCGATTCACCGCCTCCAAGATGCGCCAGGGACGATGCCAGACTTCACCATGGTCGTGATGGCGTACCCCGCGCACCATGTCCCTACCGACCGTCGGGAAACAATCATCCGCACCTTCCTGATGCGGAAAAAAAGATCCGTGTGCAGCTACCGGGGCTAGGCGTGGACCCTCAAGGGGCACAGACAGCCATTCGTGCCCATGCTGGTGAAGCGACGTGAGATGGGCCCCGCGAGTTGGCACGCAGGTCACCGACAGCTTACGAGCCGATACAGTGAAGGCCTCGTGTCCGGCAACGGCACTACGTGTAATACTCACAGAAGAGCCGGGACACTGGGAACAGTGACGGTCGGCGCAACTAGCTATGCAAACGGCCACGCAAAACGAAGCAACCGGCGGGAGACCCGCCGGTTGCAAGATCGAACGCTTGACGCGCTACGCTTCAGTAACGGCTGCCGCCGCCGCCGCCGCCGCCTTCACGACGACCACCGCCGCCGCCGCCGAAGCCGCCGCCGCCGCCGCCGCCGCCGCCGCCTTCACGACGACCGAAGCCGCCGCCCGGACGACCACCGCCGCCGCCGCCGCCGCCGCCGGGTCCGCCGGGTCCGCCTGCCGGACGGGGCTCGGACTTGCGAACGGTCAGAGCGCGGCCGCCGCTATCCTGGCCGTTGAGGGCCTGGATGGCCTTGTTCGCGCCAGCTTCATCACCCATGGTGACGAAGCCGAAGCCGCGGCTGCGGCCGGTGTCGCGGTCGCTGACGACCTTGGCGCGGACAACGGCGCCATGGGCTGCGAACATGCTGGTGAGCTGGGCATCATCGATGGACCAGGGGAGATTGCCGACGTAGAGTTCCAAGGGATTCCTCGAGATAACTGGAGCGGGATGCTCTGAGAGTGGCCGCGCGGGCCGGGTTAAGACGGACGCAACGCGCGACCGACGAGGGTGCAGACTAGCAAGATTCTAAAAAGGTCTAGCGACTTCTGGTCCGAGGTGCATGACAGTGGGTTCGGAATCGTCCGGACATGAACCAGCGTCAACCGGCCAGGCCCTCCCAGACGCCACGCAGGTCCTCGCCATGGACCGCTTTGCCACCATCGCTGTCTGCCCCGATGCGGCGCTGCCAGGCATTCGCAGGGGTGGCGAAGAAGTGGTCGCCTACCAGATGAGCCTGCTGGATGAAGTGCAGGGCGAGGCCGGCGCGTTCCCGCTCGGTGGTGTTCGCTCCAGTGGCGTGGGCCACGCCGTAGTTGAAAAACAGCACTCCTCCAGCGGGCAATTCGACATAGTGGGCTTTGGTCTCATCAATCGCATCCGCACACGTGATGTGGTGGTCGCTGCCACCATCCCGACGATGGGCGAGTTCCTGCCGGTGGCTTCCGGGCAGGATGCGCATGGTGCCGTTGGCGCGGGTGGCGTCATGCAGGGCGATCCACATGCCGGTTCCAGCCTCGACCACGCTGGAGGCGAAATACGCATTGTCGGTGTGCCAGTTGGTCCCGGCACCGTGCCTGGCTGGCTTGAGAAAAATCTGATCCAGGTGCTGAATGGCCGTATCGCCGAGCAGTCCGGTGATCGCGCTGCGCACCTTGGCTGCGTAGGCCAAGGCCCGGATCGGCCGGCTATGTGTACCTACTGGGCAAATCTGCAGGTTGAAGCAGGTGGTCGAGTAGGATGTGCCGTCACCTTCGGTGACGACGTTGCGTAGCTTGCCGGCCTCTTGCAGCGCCTTGAGTTCGGCCTGGAGGACGGCGACTTCGCCGGCATTGAAGAAAGTAGGGATGGCCACCCAGCCGTGTTCGCGCCAGTGCGCGATCTCGGCGGCGGTCAAGCTGGTACGGGTGGCGGGGGCGGTAGATGAAGCGGAGCTCATGCGCAGCTTGTGCCACATCTCGCAGGGGCGTCGTTCGCGGTCGCGGTCGCAGATTACGCCGGATCGGAATGAGGACTGGTGCGGAAGGCCCGCGGACTGCGACCGACTTGTCGGGTGAAAGCGCGAGTGAATTCGGCCAGACGGCCATAGCCCATTTGCTCGGCGATGCCGCCGACCGGCAAGTCGGTTTCAAGGAGGAGATGTTTGGCCCGTTCGATACGCATATACCCCATCAGATCGCGCGGCGCCCGCCCGTAGATGCGCTTGAAGCGATGGCGCAGCGAATCGTAGTTTGGCACGCGCCTGGCCAATGCCGCCGTGAGGTCAGCGTCCGAGGATTCCAGATGTTCATGAATAATCTCCCACAGGTTGGCCAGTTCGGGATCGGCGGTGACACCCGTCGGATCTTGTGCAACGGTCTCGTCCCACCGACTGGCCGCGATCAGAATCAGACGCAACCAGGCTGATAGGGCCGCCTGATGTCCTGAACGCGCCGGGCGCATCGACTCGGCCATCAGGCGGGTGAATAGCGCCTGGTAGCCGGCGAGCTGCCCGGAAGCGAGGTGCCACACCCGCCGCTCGGGGTCGGGATCGGCAAGCCGGGGACAGTCGCGGTAGAGCGCCTCATCAGCCTCGTAATGGACCAGCCACAGGTGCGGTTCCTGGTTGCGGGCATTACGATAGCCGTGCAACTCGCCGCTTCGAAACAGGAAGACCGTGCCCGGTTCAGCGAAGCGTTCGACGCCTCCGTGGCGGATGGTCGTCGCTTGGTTGGCGACCAAGCATATCTCGTCGTGATTGTCGTGGACATGACCCGCGTAGCTGCCGCCTCGTGCGGTCAAACCACAGCCCCAGGACAACGGACGGGGAAGCCATGCCATGGCAGCAGTACATGGCCTCGTCGGGGCTGCGGAAGTGCCCGTCATGGTCAATCGCCGGCCGTGGCCTTGACGTCATTGTCGGTATTGATATTCGTTATCAACATAGCCAAGCACTCCGCTAGGCCCTACCCATCGAGTTTCCATGCGCCTTTCCACACTGCTCGTCGCCTCCTCCCTGCTGCCTGTCATGGGCACAGCTGCCGAGCGCACCTTCACGTATACCCACGACAGCGCCGTCCTCGCCCCCGGTCAGCACGAGCTGGAGCTGTGGACAACCTGGCAGGGTGGACGCGCCGATCAGGAATTTCGCCGTCTAGACAGCCGGCTCGAAATCGAAATCGGCGTCGCACCAGAAACCCAGGTCGCAGTGTATCTCAACCATCGCCGGACCAGCGTGGACGGTGTCTCAGAGTCCGAGTTCGAAGGCGTCTCGCTGGAGCTGAAGCGACGCTTGAGCGATCCCACCGCCGACGGCTTGGGCAGCGCGATCTACGTCGAAGGCAGCGCCAACGGCGCCGAGGTCGAAGTGGAACTGAAGGCCATCGCCGACGTGCGCATTGGCGCGTGGACTGCCGCGTTCAACCTGACCGGAGAAGTCGAAGCCGCTGAACAAGAGGCTGACGCCGACGCTGGTACCGGCCCCGGCACCACGACGGAATACGAGATCAAGGCGACCGTGGCCTGTGCGCGACAGCTCAGTCAGGCCTGGTCGCTCGGCGTAGAGGTCGAGAGCCGCAACCCCATCTCCGAGAACGGAGACTTGGAGAGTTCCACGCTGTGGGCCGGACCAGCGGTACATCTCTCGTCGCCCAGCCTCTGGAGCACGTTGACGATCATGCCGCAGCTGACCAACCTTGGCGGCGAAGCGGACAGCGGGACGCGCGAGTTAGCCGACCACAGCCGCCTTGAGGTGCGCCTGCTGCTTGGCACGCACTTCTGATGCGCGCAGCCGTGGTCGCCACGGTGATGTGCCTCGCCGCCTGCACCGGTTCTGGGGCCGTGCCCCGGGCCGATGCAGAGATGGCCGCGCGCAGTGGACAGGATCTCAACATCCTCTCGCGAGGCAGGCATGTCTACACCACCAACTGCACCGGTTGCCATGCCCTGTACCGTGTCACCGATCGCAATGCCGAGGGCTGGCGCGACATAGTCGCCAGCATGGCACCAAAAGCGAAGCTCGACGAGCGCTCGCGCAGCGACCTGCTCGCCTATCTGCAGGCCGCCGCCCGCTGATCAGCCAGCTTTCGACCGCCACACCCCACGACCAGGAAGGATCTCCTGCAGCGGGGCGACCGAGTAATCTTGCTTCTTCAGCTGGCGCAGAGCGCCGATCAGGGCGGTGGCGCTGCTCAGGGTGGTGAAGTAGGGCTTGCCGGAGACGGCACAGGCGCTGCGGATCTTGGCCTCGTCGTGCTTGGCGCCTTTGTTGGAGGGCGTGTTGATGACGAAGGCGATCTGCTTGAGGCGCGACAGCACGGTGTCACCACCGTCCTTCACCTTGTTGAGGACGGTGACCTTGACGCCGCCGCGCTGCAAGCTCTTGGCCGTGCCGCGGGTCGAGAGGATCTCGTAGCCCATGTCTTCCAGCTGCTGCGCCAGGGTCATGGCGATGCGCTTGTCATTGTCGCGCACGCTGATGAACACCTGACCCTTGAGCGGCACGTTGGTGCCAGCGCCCAATTCGGCCTTGTAGTAGGCCTCGCCAAAAGTGAGCGCGACGCCCATGACCTCACCAGTCGACTTCATCTCGGGGCCGAGAACGGTGTCGACGCCAGGGAACTTGTTGAACGGCAGGACCGATTCCTTGACGCAGAACCACGTCGGTTCTGGCACATCCTGTTGACCGATCTGGTCGAGCGTGAAGCCGGCCTGCACCAGGGCTGCGATCTTGGCCAGCGGAATGCCGGTGGCCTTGCTGACGAAGGGCACCGTGCGGCTGCCCCGCGGGTTGACCTCGATGAGGTAGACCTCCTCGTTGCGCACCGCGAACTGGACGTTCATCAGGCCGCGCACATTCAGCGCCTTGGCCAATTCGCCGGTGATTTCACACATGCGCGCAGTCAGCCGGTCGGACAACGACCACGGCGGGATGACGCAGGCGGCGTCGCCCGAATGCACGCCGGCCTCCTCGATGTGCTCCAGCAGGCCGCCGATCATCGTGCGATGGCCGTCGCATACGGCATCGACGTCGACCTCGATGGCGTTTTCCAGGTACTTGTCGATCAGCACCGGCGAGCCCGGATGCACGTCCATCGCGGCCTGGATGAAGCCCTTGAGGAAGCTCTTGTTCGGCACGATCTCCATGGCGCGGCCTCCGAGCACGAAGCTGGGGCGGACGACCACGGGATAGCCGATGCGGTCAGCCTCAACGACAGCCTCCTCGAAGGTGCGGGCGATGCCGTTGACCGGCTGCTTGAGGTGGGTCTTCTCGATCACCGCCTTGAACTGTTCGCGGTCGTTGGCGCGGTGGATGTCGGTCGGAGTGGTGCCGATGATCGGCACACCGCCGGCCTCCAGCGCGAAGGCGAGGTTCAGCGGGGTCTGGCCGCCGAACTGCACGATCGTACCAATCGGCTTCATCGCGTGGTTGATCTCCAGCACGTCCTCGGCGGTTAGCGGCTCGAAGAACAGGTGGTCACTGGTATCGTAATCGGTCGACACCGTCTCGGGGTTCGAGTTGACCATGATCACCTCGAACCCGGCGTCGCGCAGGGCGAAGGCGGCATGGCAGCAGCAGTAGTCGAATTCGATGCCCTGGCCGATGCGGTTGGGGCCACCGCCGAGAATCATGATCTTCTTCGCTGTGGTCTGCGGCGCCTCGGACTCATCCTCGTAGGTCGAGTAATAGTACGGCGTGATCGCCGCGAACTCGGCGGCGCAGGTGTCGACCAGTTTGTAGGCCGGACGCAGGCCGAGGGCATGGCGCTTGGCGCGGACATCCTCCTCCTTGGCATTCCACATCATGGCGAGGTGGCGGTCGCTGAAGCCGTCGCGCTTGGCCCGCCTGAACGTGGCCAGATCGATGCTATGCAGACTGTTCTTCCGCAGCTGGTTCTCGTGCACGACGATGCCGTGCAGGTGGCCGAGGAACCACGGGTCGATCGCGGTGTGCTCTTGCACCTCGGCGATGGTCGCGCCGGCCTGGAAAGCGTTGCGCAGCTGAAACAGGCGCGCGGCGGTGGGCCGTTCGCACTGCTGCAGATACTCCATCTTGCGCGCAACTTCGCCTTCGTCACCAGCGCGGCGCGGACCGAAGCCAGGAGCACCGATTTCCAGGCCGCGCAAGGCCTTCTGGAAGCTTTCGCGGAAGGTGCGGCCGATCGCCATGACCTCGCCGACCGACTTCATCTGATAGCCGAGGGTGTCGTCAGCCTCGCCGAACTTCTCGAAGGCGAAACGCGGGATCTTGGTCACCACATAGTCGATGGTCGGCTCGAAGCAGGCCGGCGTCTCGCGGGTGATGTCGTTGCGGATCTCGTCGAGGGTATATCCGATCGCCAGCATGGCGGCGAACTTGGCGATCGGGAAACCAGTCGCCTTGGAGGCCAGCGCCGAACTGCGCGACACGCGCGGGTTCATCTCGATGACGACCATGCGCCCGGTCTTCGGATCGGTGGCGAACTGGATGTTCGATCCGCCGCATTCGACGCCAACCATGCGGATGATCGCCAGTGCAGCGTCGCGCATGCGCTGGTATTCGCGATCAGACAGGGTCTGAATCGGCGCGACGGTGATCGAGTCGCCGGTATGCACGCCCATCGGATCGAAATTCTCGATCGAGCAGACGATGACGACGTTGTCCTTCTTGTCCCGCATCACTTCGAGTTCGAATTCCTTCCAGCCGGCTAGCGACTCCTCGATCGAGATCTCGGAGGTGCGCGAGAGCATCAGGCCGCGCTTGCAGATGGTCTCGAACTCGGCGTCGGTGCGGACCAGGCCGCCGCCGCTGCCGCCCATGGTGAACGACGGGCGGATCATGCATGGCAGGCCGATGCGCTTCTTGACGTCCTGCGCGGCTTCCCAGCTGGTCGCCAGTTCGGCGCGAGCCATGCCCAGGCCAAGGTTGCGGATGATCGTGCTGAATTCCTCGCGGCTCTCGGCACGGCTGATCACCTCGGCGGTGGCACCAATCATCTCGCAGCCGAACTCGGTGAGGGTGCCATCCTCCCACAACGACATGGCGGTGTTCAGCGCAGTCTGACCACCGAGGGTCGGCAGGATCGCGTCTGGACGCTCTTTGGCGATGATTTTCCGCACCGTCGCCGGGGTGATCGGCTCGATGTAGGTGGCGTCAGCCATCTCCGGATCGGTCATGATCGTGGCCGGATTCGAGTTCACCAAGACGGTGCGGAATCCTTCCTGACGCAGCACTTTGCACGCCTGAGTGCCGGAATAGTCGAATTCGCATGCCTGGCCAATGATGATCGGCCCTGATCCGATGATGAGGATGGACTTCAGATCGGTGCGCTTGGGCATGTGCAGCCTTATCCAGAGGGTTCCGGCTCGGGCCCTGGGCTGCGGCGTATCCGCTCCCTCGCCTCCGCTCGTGGTCTCCGGTTTGAAACTTGGCGGAGGCTAGGTCGTGAGCCGGGGCGTCAAGGAGACGTGGACGGGGCAGCCGCCACTCAATTTGAGTCAACGCGCGTGCCGCGGCGGAACGCCGAACCTCCGGCTGAACAGGCGGCTGAAATACGCCGGATCGTCCAACCCAACCAATCCAGCGACCTCGGCCACTGGCAGGGTGGTGGTGCGCAACAGGCGGCGACCCTCGTCCAGGCGCATGCGGATGAGAAAGGCTGTTGGGGAGCAGCCCGTGACGGCTTTGAACGCCGCACCAAGGGCGGTCTGACCCAGTCCACTGCGGCGGGCGAGTTCGACGCGGCTGATCGGTCGACGGAAGTTGAACTGCATCCACGACACTAGGTCGCGGATACGACCGGCCTGGGCCTGGACCCGACGCGGCGACGCTGCTGTGCCGATGACGGCGACAAGCTGGAGCGCGGCTCCGCGCAGGTACAGCTCACGCCCGGCTGAGGCGGGCTCGCGCCAGCGCTCGGCGAGCTGCAGGGCGGACTCGGCAATGGCGCGTGAACCAGCGGCTGGCTCGGTCAGCAGAGGCAGATTCCAGGTTCCATGCGCCGGAGCAGGCGGCGAGCGCTGTGCTGGGCCATGTTCCGGAAAACCTGGTTCCGGAGCGTTCCACGGCAGGCATACGAGGTGAATGCTGGCAATGGTGAAACCACGCTGCTGTCCAGCTACGAACGTGATCGTGGCTCCCCATGGCACCGCCAGCGCACTGCCCGCGATCAGCGGATACGCCCTACCCGCAACCTCAATGAAACCGTCACCGTCGAGCCCAACGATCAGATGCTGGCTGGCGCTCCACCAGCTGCCGTGGCGTTCGCCGGCCTTGAAGGGATACGTTCCGGCCAGGGCCACGCGGGGTGGCGCACGCAAGAGCTGGTCCGGCATGGGCACCACTGTCGGCCAGGCTGACACCCAGCCAACGTCAAATCGTCTAAGTCGGCGTCCATCCCTCCATGGGGACCGCAGAGAACTGAATATGATGACGGCATGAAGCGCCCAACCGTCGCCGCGTACTACTTTCCCAACTGGCACGTCGAGCCCCGCAACGAGGAGCTCTATGGCCCTGGCTGGACCGAATGGGAACTCAGCCGCCGTGGCGAGCCGCGCTTCCCAGGCCACCAGCAGCCCAAGGTGCCGCTGTGGGGCTACCAGGACGAGGCCGATCCGCGCGTCTTCGCCCAGAAGGTCGACGCAGCGGCCGACCACGGCGTCGACGTCTTCCTGTTCGACTGGTACTGGTATGGCGGCAAGCCGTTCCTGCAGCGCTGCCTCGACGAGGGGTATCTGCGGGCGCCCAACCGCGAGCGCATCCGCTTCGCCTGCATGTGGGCCAACCACGACTGGGTCGACCTGTTTCCGGCCAAGGCTAACCACACCCAGCAGCTGCGCTTTACTGGCAAAGTCAGCGAGAATGAATGGCAGGGCCTGATGACGCAGATGATCACCTACTTCAAGCATCCCTGCCACTGGCTGGTCGATGGCGCGCCATACTTCAGCATCTACGAGCTGTACCGCTTCATCGACAGCTTTGGTGGCATCGACGGCGCCGCCGCCGCGCTCGCTGACTTCCGCCGCACGGTCCAGGCCGCCGGTTTCTCCGACCTGCATCTCAATGTGGTCATGTGGGGCATCCCCAACCTGCCGCAAGAGCGGGCGATGGACGCCAGTGCCGCGCTGCTCGACAAGCTCGGAGTCCGCAGCGTCGACACCTACGTGTGGGTCCACCACGTCGGCATGGACACCTACCCGACGGTGGACTACCAGCGCATGGCCGACGCCATGGCCGCGCAGTGGCCCGATCTTCTGCGCAAATACGGCCGGCCTTACCACCCCAACGTCAGCATGGGCTGGGACAGCAGTCCGCGCTGCTGTCCCAGCGACAAGCACCGCAACCTCGGCTATCCCTTCACCCCGGTCTACGTCGGCAACACGCCTGAGCGCTTCGCCGCCAGCCTGGAGCGGGCAAAACTAGCGGTTGCCGGCGAGGCCGACCCGGTGATCACGATCAACAACTGGAATGAGTGGACCGAGGGCAGTTACCTCGAACCGGACACGGTCAACGGCATGGCGTATCTGGAAGCGGTGAAGAAAGTCTTCGGCACCCGCTGAGGTTCAGCGAAACAGCCCCGGATCATCGCGGAACAGCGAGGTGAAGCGGCCACTGCCGCCAACCACGAGATGGTCGCGCAGCGGCACATCGATCGCCCGGCCGGCCTCGGCCAAGCGGCGGGTGACCGCGCGGTCGGCAGGGGAGGGCGCGGGATCGCCATTGGGGTGGTTGTGCACCGCGATCGCCTGCACCGCGCCGGCCGCCAGGGCGGTGCGGAAGAAGGCGCGGGGACCGGCGTCGACGCCATCGACGTCACCGCGCGTCACGGTGCGCGGCCGGCCGATCAGCCGGCAGTGCGGATCAAGCGGCAGGCACCACAGTTCTTCGTGTGGCAGACGCAGGAGCGCTGGCGATAGCACCACGACGACGTAGGCCGCAACGTCCTCGGGCGATTTCAGTTGTGGACGGTCTCCTCCCTGGGCTGCTGCGATGCGCACACCCATGGCGCATGCAGCAGCGAGTTCGACCCCCTTCGCCTCGCCCAATCCCGGCAACCCGGCCAACTGGTCTGGTGCCAACCGCGCAAGGCCGACCAGACCGCCGTGCTCGGCGAGCAGCCGCTGGGACAACTCGAGGACGCCTTCGCCGGCGATGCCGGTACGCAGCAGGACGGCCAACAGCTCGGCGTCACCCAGCGCGTCAATGCCGCGTTCCAACGCCTTTTCACGCGGACGCTCCGATATCGGCAACTGGTCGAGCTGCCGTGCCGTTTCGGTCGGCCTGTTCAGGGCGGTCCGGTAGGCAGCGCGGATCTCGGTGCACCAGCCCTCGGTCCCGACTTCGCCTGCCTCAGCCAGGCGGCGCAGCAGCGGTGCTGCGTCCCAATGCGGTACTCCGGCCTCGATCAGCAGAGAGACGCCAGGCATGTCCTGTTCGACGGCGGCCCGCAGGAAGCGCCCTACCGGGCCGGGACGTTCGCGCAGAGCGGCTTCTAGCGCAGCCACATGGCCACCGCGGCCAGAGCCAGCGAGCCGACCAGGGCGGCTGACAGAATGAGCAGTTTGCGCCGTTCGGCGATTGCCGGATCGGGCAAGCCGTCGGCCAGACCGTCGAGCTGGCTGCGCACTGTCGAGACGACGAGTTCGGCAGCAGCCAGTGCGACCGGATCATTGGCAGCAAAGGCGCTGCGGGCCTGTTCTGAAGCGGTCGAAGCGACAGTTGCTGCGACACGGGCATTAGCCGCTGCGGCCGGACGTTCGGTGGCTATCCAGGTCGCCATGTCGTCAGCCAACCTCGCCAGGTGCAGCACTGCACGGGCTCGGCGTCCGAGTTCTAGCTGTGCTTTCCAGGTTGCAGCCCGGGCGCGGGCAGCGGCAGGATCGCCAGCAGGCACCAGCTCGGGAGCGGAAGGTTCGTAGGCGGCCTCTTCGGGTGGATCGTTGGGCAGCCGCAGCCAGCGCACGGCCAGAGTGCCGCAACCGACCACCAGGCCGAACAGAATAATGGCGCCCATCACAGCGCCGGCGACCAGTAGGACGAGATGCATCGGCAGCACGATGGGCATGGTGGCATCGGGGCCCGCCTGCCAACCGTCTGTCCCGCGTTGCGACCCAGGCCGACTATGCACCATCCAGACATGCACGAACTGCTGACTGCTGCCGCCCGGCCCGAAGGCCTATCTGCCGAACTGGCCGCCGCCGCCCTGGATGGCATCCTCGCAAGTACCATGTCCACCGAGCAGGGAGCAGCACTGCTGATCGCCATGCGCCAACGTGGCGAAACCCCGCTGGAGTTGAGCGTGTGGGTCCGTGGACTGCTGGCCAAGGCCATTCCGGTCGACCTGGGCAGGCCGGTCATGGACGTGGTCGGTACCGGCGGCTCGGGCCGGGCGCGCTACAACGCTTCGACCACCGCCTGTTTCGTGCTGGCTGCCGCCGGGGTACCGATCGCCAAGCATGGCAACCGTGGCAGCGCGAAGGCCAACGGCAGCTTCGACTTGCTGGAGGCCCTGGGCATTCCGCTGACACTCCCGGTTGGCGGACATCGCCGGCTGCTCGATGACACCGGCCTGTGCTTCATCTTCGCCCGTCAGGTCCATCCGGCGATCGGTGCCGCAGCGGCGATGCGCAAGCTCGCCGCCGGTTCGGTCAAAGGCACCATCTTCAACCTCGCTGGCCCGCTCGCCAATCCGGCGCGACCTGGACGCCTGCTGCTGGGTTCGGCCCACGCCACCCAGGCCGCCATGTTGGCCGACACCGTGCGCTTGGTGGGGACCAGCCGTGCCATCGTGGCTTGCGGACATCCCGGCATCGACGAGGTATCGGTCACCGGCCCGACCAGCCTGTGGCTGGTTGACGACACTGGCGTCAGCACCAGTGAGCTGGCTGCGCCCGCTTCAGCGGCACCTGAGGAGACAGTGACAGGCGGAGATGGGCCCGAGAACGCTGTGACCTTCCAACGCCTGCTATCCGGCGAAGAGCACGGACCATTACTGGATTTCGTCGTCGCCAATGCCGGCACCGCCCTGGCGACCTGGCGCGGACTGGCCCCGGACGATGCCGGCTGCCGCAGCGAGGCACGGGCTCTGATCGCCTCTGGGGCGGTCCTGGCAGCGTTCCGCCGACATCGGACCGCCGCCCGATCGCTAGTTGGGCTGGCCTGAACAGAACAAAGCAGGTCTGCCGTTAGCCGGTTGAACCCGTGAAGCGTCTACGCTAGTCTCTCCGTTGTGGCAGATGAACTCAGTAACAGCACGCCTTCGGCACCCACGTCACCCCTGTGCAGCATCGCTACTGAGATCCGCTTCCGCCGCTGGGGGGTGGGGCCTGCCGTGTCCATACCGATCACAGCTTTCCTGGATCAAAACCGTCAGGTACGCTTCGAACGGACCGACGGACAACCCATCGGCGATCTGGCAGAACGCTATCAGCTGCAGCTGGCGACGTGCCATGGGCAGTTGCTGAGCCGCCTGCGGGAGTTGCGGGTCGAGCAGTGCCAGAGTGGGACGGAGCGCAGCCCGATCAGCACCTCGCAGGTCCGCCGCAAGGGCGTCGCCTCACCCGTCGAAAAGGGCGATCCTGAACATGGCGCCCGGGAAACGCCATCCTCGGTCTTCACCGTCGATCAGGAGCAGATCACCGACCGCATCAATCGGTTGCGCAACCGGCCGAGTCAGACCGACCTGTCGATGGTTCCTACAGAACCGGCAGCAACACCGGCGCCCATGCCGATCACCGCGCGGCATGCCCATCTCAAGCCTGAACAACGTGAGGCCGCTGCCGCGATCAGCGCCATGCGCGACAAGCAATGGAAGTCGATGCGCACTCCGCTGCCGACCGACATCGTCGATCCCTTGGAGTACACGCCGATCGACAATCCGACGACAGCGCCGGAGCAACAGCCAGAGAAACGGACCTCCTCGGTGTTCCGTTACGACCGCGAAACGATCACCGACCGGATCAAGCGGGTTCGCGCTCAAGCCGCAGCGAAGGTCGAAAATCCGCAGCAGCCACCGGCAGTAGAACCCCAGCCATCCGCCCCCATTTCGGCCATGCCATCTGTAGAAGATCCGCCGTCACCCGCCGCAGACTCGTCGCCGCCGACCTGATCAGCGTGCGACCAGCAAGCGCAGTTCGCCGCCTGCGCCAAGGGCCTGCCATGGTCCGGCACAGGCCGGCACCAGATAGGTCCGCATCGGTTGCATCCGCAGGCCGCCGGCTGCCGTAGACAAGGTGCCAACGCCATGCAGGCAGGTGACGATCGAGAAGCCACCATGTCCACCGCCAGTGGTGTGCTCAGCGCGTCGTTCTTCGACCGTAAAGTACGGGCAGCTAGCCAGCTCACGGGCCCGACCGCCGGATCGATGGGCACCGAATGGGGGCGAACTCAGCCCACCGCCCACCGAGCCGGTGAAATCGATGGTCGCCATCGATTGGACAACATGCAGCTGCCTGGGTTTGCCGTCCAACCCCACCCGGCCCCAGTCATCCACCCGGAAGGTCACATCGCAGGTCTGCTGCACCTCGTAGAGAAGGGTACCGGTGCCGAGGGCATGGACCGTGCGCGCGGGCAGAAAGGCGAAGTCGCCATCACCGACCTGATGTCGGGCGAGGCACTCGGCAACGCGACCGGCAGCACGGGCCGATTCGAAGGAGGCTGCCGTGACGCCGGGTTTCAAGCCAACGAAGAGCTCGCCACCATCCTGCAGGACCAGCCAGCACTCCGTCTTGCCACGCGCGCCGACTCCCAGGGATCTAGCCAGCGCATCGTCGGGATGGACTTGCACGGACAGACGATCGGCAGCGTCTATCAACTTGATCAGCAGGGGGAATTCGCCGCCGTCCCAGGCAGCACCAACCAGCTCCCGACCATGGGCCCGGGTCAGTTCACCGAGGGTCCTACCTGCCAGCGGTCCTTCGGCTACCACGCTCATGCCACGCTGGTGATCTGCGAGATCCCAGCTTTCGCCGACCGGACCATCCGGCAGATCGCGCCGCCACTGTGCCATCCGCCGGCCGCCCCATACCAAGACGTGATAGACCGGGACGAAGGCGAGCGGGACGGCGAGAGGAGTCATGGCTGGGGCGGAGACTGCCCGGGTTCAGGAGTTGGGGAAGTGGGTGAAGGGACAGCATCACCAGTGGCCGACTGCGGATCGGCCGCACTCCGACCCATGGCAATCAGACGGGCTCGATTGTTGCGGATCTGAGCCACCTTGGCCTGCATACGCCGGCCGCCGGCCTTTACCTCCTTCAACCACCAGAACACGCCAATGACCAGACCGATGAAGGTCAGAGCGGTGATGAACCAGCCGAGGATGCCAAGGCCCGGCTTGGCCTCGTCAGGCAGCACCTCCCAGGGTCCGGTGACATACATCCATGTATATACCCGGTCGCTCTGACGCTGCACATCATTGATCCGGTCGCGGACCGTGTTGGTCTCCACGGCGATGGCACGCTTCTTCAGGAAGCGCCCGGTTGCAGTGATGTAAGCCCCGCGCTCAGGAAGCGGCTGGTTGGTGATCGCCGCCAGTTCGTATAATCGCAGCACCTGCTTGACGGTCTGGGACGTGACCCCTTTGATGGTCTCGGTGACCGGCGCGACATCGCGACGCCAGATCAGCACCCGCACGACTCGAGCGACAGCGAAAGGTTGATCCTTCGCGACCTCTTCGTCCTCCCAGGACAGATAGACATAGCCGGTGACCTTGAACGGCTTGCCTCGGAAGTCGGACGGCCGCAGATGGACGTTGTCGGCGGCCTGGTTGCCATCGACCACATCGTCCCACACACCGGCCGTGGTGCGGTCACGCAGCACCTGACCAAGCGTGTGATAGTAGGGACGCGTCTCGGTCCACAGCCGGAAGTCGTCAATCTCGTCATAGATGCCCTCTGGCATCGACCACGGACGATGGAATTCCGCGAGCGCGTCCCCCTCGACCACCGGCAGGGCTGACGCTGCGATGACGCGACCGAGGATCAGCGGCACGGTGACCGTCCCGGCCGGTCCGGTCAGATCATTGTAGCCAAGCAGTCGGCCGGTGACGCGCAGACCGGAGTTCAGCGGAAGGCGCGCCGCCTCGGGAACATCGGACAAGACCTCGGCGTACTGCCCCTCGTCGAGTAGCACCAGCAGGCGCTGCCACGGACGGTCGGATCCATCCATCGGCGCCGGCAGCCGGTCCTCCAGCTGCCCTTCGATGATGCCTGCCGTGCCCAGTCGAACGTGGTCAGCCAGCACAAAATCGCGCGCAGAGAAACGCTGGGGTAGGGGTGGCGACAACCGATCGGCCTCCAGCCGGGCCTCGGCCCAAGCCAGCGAGATCGCATCGTACCCGCCAGCGGTCAGCGGCAGGGCGTTGCCGGATGCGACAAGGGCATTGGCTGCGCCTCGCATGGCGGCGACATCAGCGGCTGCAGGCAGGGCGGACGGCGTGTCGTAGGCCGGCCGGGGCATCGGCATCAGCTTGGCCGGTGCCGGGATGGGCTCAGGCGCACCTGCCAACGCCTCAGCCAGCTTGATCCGCCAGTCCCAGATCGTCCAAGCCATCAGGCCGAGCAGGATGGGCAGGAATACCAGCATCCGCATCTCGGTGCGGTTGAGCGCCCGACGATGGCGGGCTCGCATCTGGTCAGCCTTGTCGAGGCTGAATGCTGGCGGTTCGTCGTTTGGCTTGCCTGGGAACATGGATCACCGTCTGGTTACCAGGGTGAACGCCCCTGGCGGCGTACGGTTCTACCGGCAATCACTCAGGGGCATCAATCGAAGCCGTCTGCGGGCAGCATCAGCGAACGCCAATGGCTGCACCACCGCCAATAAACCACACCTGGCCGTCTGGGGCGGCAGCCATAGTGGTCACGCCCCGCAGTATCTCGTCACTCTTGCGCGCCGCCAATGGCAGAAGCGATTGTCCGCGGAAGTCGATCAGCTGCCAATCGCCACGACTGGAATCGAGGACATGCAGCAACCCCACGCGATCCACACGGATCGCCACCGGCTTGCGGAACTGGCCGGGCTCGCTGCCCTTGCCGCCGCCGGTCGAGATATGATGACCGTTGCGGGCCTGCTGGTCGAGAGCGTACTTCTTCATCTCGTAGCGGTCACCATCGAATACATAGGCCATATCGCCAGCGGCCGACACCGCGAGGAGTCCCGGCTCATCAAGCTGATTCTGGCCCGAGCCCTTTTCTCCGAAGGCGAACAGGAACTGGCCGGTGGGATCGAACACCGAAATGCGGTAGAGATCGTCGTCGAGTACAAAAGTCCGTCCGATCTCATCCATCGCCACCGCGATCGGCGAACTGAGCTGGCCATTGTTGGTACCCTTGCCGCCGAAAATGAGCGGAGCCTTGCGCAGGTCGCGCCCATCGAAGCGGACGATAGTGCGCTTATCGACGTCGATGACCGATATGCCTGAGCCGTCTGGAGACGACGCCATCGCCCCCGCTTCGCTGAATGGACCTCCGCTGCGCGCCCGGCCTCCAACCCGCGCCGTGCGCCAGCCTTCGGCATCGGCGACCGACAACAGGCCATAGTCGACATCGAGAGCGAGGACCCGACCAAGACCATCGACCGACCAGTTGGTAGCGCTGGCCAACAGATCAGGACCACGCACCCCTAGTACCCGGCCATCGACGGCCAGGCGTGCGATGACACCGCCGGTGTGGCAGATCTGAACCTCGCCGGAGGCGTCGCCCACGATCGACAGGGCGCTGCCAATTTTGTCGACCAGACCAGCTGACGAAGCCGGCTTCCAGGATTCAACCACCGTGCCTTTACCCGCATACAGCTGCGTCGATCCGTCCTCGAAAACGACCAGCACACCGCGCGGATGGGTGGTTACGTCGACCGGCTTCAGTTTGGGATCGCCGGTAACCGTCCACGTATCGAGTCGTTTGAGATCGCGGTCGAAGCGGTGCAGCCGGCGGCCGGCGACATCGAGCACAACCAGATCACCGCCGGCGCTCACGGTCACACGGTTGACCTCGACGAAGCCATCATCGCCAATCCGTCCGGCCCGGGCGCGAAACCGTCCAGTGGGATCGAATACCATCACGCCGCCAGAGCGCTGGTCGGCGACATACACGCTGCCATCACTGCCCACGGCCAGGTCACTGGGCTCACCCAGTCCGCCCAGGCTGCGGCGCGGCTGGCCGACATCCGTGCACACCACCACCGCCTTCTTTTCGGCGTCGAGGATGAACAGTTCTTTGCCACGCGCCGCGACTGCGACCGGGCGTTTGACCGCCTCGCCCAACGCAACCGGCACGGCCTGCTGCCATCCGGCCGCGCAGCGCATGACCCGACCCGCTTCGTCGACACCGACCCATCCACCATCGTCGCAGCGATCGAGCTGGATCCACGCCGGCTCCTGACCGGTACCGATGGCCGCGAAGGCCTTGCGCGGATGGCGTGGGTCATCGCTACCGACCACGGCCAACGGGACGGATATGGTGGTCTCCTGGCCCAGCGGATCGCGCAGCACGGCCTTGGCGGCGATGGCACCCTCTGGCACGCTGGCCGGAGCCGTCCACAGCACCTCGGGCAGCGAGCCGAGGCGCGCGTCCAGCCGACCGCAGCGTCCAGTCGGGCCAACCAGCTCCCAGGTGACGATCAGCGGGTCGCCGTCAGGATCGACCACCGGCAACTTGATCAGCGCGGTGGCGCCGGCAGCGACAGTCACGGTCTCGGGATTGCCGGTGATAACAGGCGGAGCATTGGGGGCAGCCTCGCCCGGAAGTGGCACCGCATCCCAGCCCGGCAGCGGTGCGGCCTGACCATCACGCCACAGCACGCGCAAGCGCACCAGGCCATCCTGGAAGGCGATCGCCTGGCCTTTGGCGAGGAGTTTGCGCTGCTCGGTGACAACTTTGCCGGTCAGCGGATGCTTGACCACGGTGCCAGGGCCGAACAGCGCGACCATCTGGCCGGGCGCGATCCGGGCATTGCCGTCGAAGCGCACCAGCACGACATCTTGTTCCGCCCGTTCGACGAGTCCGAGAGGCAATTCGGCAGCATGCAGGCCGGAGGAGACGAGGAACAGGGTGGAGTAAACAGCGGAGCACACGGCGGCGCGAAGCAGGGACATCAGCGGTTTCCTTCTGCGGGGTCGATGCGGCCAGTGATGATACGCCACACGCCGTCGGTGCGGCGCAGCTCCCAGCGGCTGGCTATCCGCTCCTCTGGAACGTCGTCCATGGCGTGGACCAGCTGGATGGAGGCCACGCCGGTGTCACCGTTACGCGCGAATCCGGTCAACTGCATGGAGATGCGGGCGCCAGGCATGGCCATGAATTCGATCAGCTGGCTGCCATCAGATGGACCCGCGAAGACAGAGCGGATCCCTGCGGCATCGCGACCGGCGAAGGACTTCTGTAGGCCGGCCAACAGTACGCTGGTCGCATCGCGGCTGCGCCGGTCGTCCAGCCGACGGCGCAGATCTGGCAATTCGGCACGGTCGTCACCAGCCTCTTTGACGAAAACGGCGATCTCGGGTTCGAGGACGTCTGCCGAGATGGCCAGATCATCGAGCCGGTTGGCCAGCAGCTTGGCTCGATCCTGGCGGCTACGCTCTAGCGCCTCGGCCTTGGAACGCTGGTCGGCCTGCACCACCTTGGCGGCATTCAGCTGGCTGGCGGCAAGAACAGCCGACGGCGAGCCCGGTGCCAGCTTCTCGAGTGCAGCCAATGCGGTCTCGGCGGCAGCGATGTCGCCTGCCAGCACGGCGACCTCGACCCGCTTGCGCGCCTGGTCGATCGCCTCCTTGCGCTCGCGTACCTGATTCAGCCCTTCGGTCGCTGACACGTTCTTGGGATCAAGCTGGCGGGCCGCGGTAAAGGCCAGCAGCGCCGCGTCCAGATCGCTGCGGGCCAGAGATGCGGCGCCTTGAGTCAGCTGCTCGCTGACGGCGCGTTCCAACGCCTCTGACTTCTCTAGAGCCGCCTTGGCCCGGCGCAGGGCATTGGCTACCTGGGCGTCCTCGGGGTGCTGCAGGGCCAGGGCGGTCAGCAACTCAGAAGCCTTGCCAGCCTGATTCTCGGTCAGCAGGTTGTCGGCTTCGAGAAGCACGCGATCGCGCTGCTTGCGTTCACCCTCGACCCGTTCGATGGCGGCAATCAGCTTGAGTAGGTCGGGGTCATCCGGAATCAGGCCCCTGGCCTTGGCGGCTGCAGAACCGGCGAATTCAATGTTGCCCTTGGTGAAGGCTGCCTCGGCCTCGCGCAGCGCCTGACGGCCTTCAGCTGCATCCAGGGATCTAGCCACCGCTGCCCACGCCGGGTCGTTGCTCTTCAGACCGCGGTTGACGTTGACCACCCGACGCGCCTCGGGCAGATCGCCGCGCACCAGGGCATCGCGGGCGCTGATCAGGGCGGTGTCTGCATTCGGGACTGGATCGGCCATGTCCGGCTTGGGGGTCTGCTTAACCGCTTGCTCGTGGGCGATCTGGATCTTGCGCAGGGCGGCAGCGATCTGGAGGTCGGCGGGGTCGCTGGCGGCCAGCGCAGCCAAGGTAGACTCCGCATCAGCGTAGCGCCCCTCGGCAAGCATGGCCTCTGCCGAGGCGATCGCATCGCGGCGAGCCTTGTCTTGCTGCTGGTTCCTGGAGAGGTCTGCGAGCATTGCCGTGATCTGTGGATCGACAGGTGTGGTGCCTGGTTGAGCGACGACCGTTGCCGTCTGCGGGACCACTGCCGTCGGGGCTGGGCGCAGGACGTACCAACCGCCTACCGCGATAGCGACCGCGCCTCCGACAACCGCAGCCATCAGCCCAGCCGGACGGCGTTTCTGCTGTGGCCGGCGAGGCGGTGAAAAGGTCCCGCTGCCGTCAATGGTAGCCCCGGTGCGCAGTAGATCCGGACGTTCCAACGCAATAGCTGGCGGTTGACCAGCCACCAACCGTTCGAGATCGCTGAGCATTTCGACGGCTGACGTATATCGATCTGTCGCCTGCTTCTGCATGCACTTCAGCACCACCGCCTGGTAGTCCTCCGGAATCTTCGGATCCAGCTCGCGCGGCTGCTTGGGTGCGCTGTGAATATGCTGATAGATGACCGAGGTGGCGTTCTCGCCGGTGAACGGCAGCCGGCCAGTTAGCAACTCATAGAAGACCACGCCGAGGGCATAGAGATCGGTGCGCTGATCGCACGGCTCGCCACGGCCCTGTTCGGGGCTGAAGTAACTGACCGTGCCCATCACCGTGCCGCTCATGGTCAGCGAATGGGCGGCACTGGCCAGTCGGACTAGCCCGAAATCCATGATCTTGAGCGACCCCTTGCCGTCGATCATCATGTTGCCCGGCTTGATGTCGCGGTGGACGATGCCGTGCTCGCCGGCAGCGGCGAGACCCTTGGCGGCCTGCACGACCCAGGCCAGCGACTGCTGATATCCCAACTTGGGACCGGACTTCATCCGGCGCGACAGGTCTTCGCCGTCGACGTATTCCATGGCAAAGAAATGATGGCCCTGGTGGATGCCGGCCGCGAACACCTGCACTACGTGCGGGCTGCTCATTTTGGCGACCGCCTTCGCCTCCAGCTGGAACCGGTCGCGGAACTGCTCGTTCTCGGACAGGTGCTTGGGCAGCACTTTAATCGCCACTTCACGATCTAGCGATAGCTGCTTGCCCAGGTACACCGCGCCCATGCCTCCACGTCCAAGCAGGCGGATGAACTGGAAGTCGCCCCAGGTCTCACCCATGTGGGTGCCTTCGGCTGCCGCTGGGGGGCCACTACCTACGTGCAGGTTGGTCAGATCGGTACCGACATGCTTGCGCTGGGCGTCAGACAGGTGGGTCGGGGTGGCGTCCTGGATGTCGGGCCTGGTGTTGGTCGTAGTAACCAGCGGCTCAGAGGCGGGCCGAGGGATGACCTGGGTCAGAGCACCGGACAGGTCGGTGACGACCGTGCGTTCTTGTCCCGACAGGTCGGGCGCGACCGTGCGTCCCCCAGGAGCGGCTCCGGAGATGGTGGGTCGGGTGTGTTCGTCGCCGGAGGGAGTTGGCATCCAGCCCGTAACCATCGCCTGACCGGTCCAAGGGTCAACCGGAAGCGCCCCAGGTTGGATCGGCCGGAATTGGATCCTGAGATGGCCGCCCCCAGTCAATGCATTGACCCCCCCCCTGCCACCGCTACCGTGCCCGCCCCTTCCCCCGGAGCAGCCGCATGGCCAAGCCAGCCGCCGGACCCGACGCCGCACTCGTCGCCGACCTCACCCGTGTCACCGAAGCGCTCGAAGAGCGCTACGGTCGCCGCAAGCACCAAGTCTACGAGGACGTCATCGAGGCCCTGGTCCAACAGATCCTTGATCTCGGAGTTCCCGAGAAATCAGCGCGCGAGGCGATGAAGCGTTTGCGCGACGAGTTCATCGACTGGAACGATATGCGGGTGGCTACCATTCGCGAGATCGAGGACGTCCTTGGCGCCCGTTACGCGAAAGCCCGCGAAAAGTCCGAGGATCTGCGCCACTTGCTGGCCGACCTCTACACCGCCTTCCGCCGCATGGACATCCGCGAAGCGCTGATGGGCGACGGCATCGAGACGCTGCGCGCCCTGCCCGAGACCAGCAACATCCGGCGCGACTTCGTCGACCGCTCGCTGCTGCTCGCCCTCGGCATCACGGTGTTCCCGTGTGACGAAGAGCAGCTGCGGCTACTCAAGTTCCTTGGTGGCGCTCCCAAGGCCTGGACCCTCCAGCAGGCGCAGCGCCGGATCGAGGAATCGCTCGACACCGAAGGCCTCGACCGCTTGTCGCGGACGCTGCGCGAACACGTGCAGATGTACCAGGAAGCCGGCCTTGACGAGCCGCAGATCATCGCCCACGGCTGGGACAAGGCCGACCCGCTGGGCATGGACAAGCCCGGCAAGGGCGGAGCCAAGCCCAAGACCGGACGGACGGAGCAGGACGAGAAGCCGGAGAAGGCCGAAAAAACCAAGACCGGCAAAATCGAAAAACCAAAGGTGGAGAAGGCCGAAAAGCCCAAGACCGCCAAGGTTGTGAAGGTCGTGAAGGTCGCGAAGGTCGCGAAGGTCGAGAAGCCCAAAGCAGACAAGCCAAAGGTTGAGAAGTCAGACAAACCCAAGGCCGTCAAGACCGACAAGACCAAGACCGAGAAGCCGAAGGCCGACGCACCCAAGGCCACCAAGAAGAAGTGAGACCGTCGTGGCTCTGCGTTCCGGTCGTTATCATAACCTGAAGCACCACAAGGATGCCGCCGATCAGAAGCGGGCGGCAACCTGGGCAAAGATGGGCCTGCTGATCACCACAGCAGTCCAGATCGGTGGCAGCACGCGCCCCGAGGAGAATCCGCGGCTGCGTTTGGCCTATACCCGTGCGCGCGCCATGCAGATGAGCAGCGAATCCATCGAACGCGCGATCAAGAAGGGCACTGGTGCCGTAGCGGACGGCAAGCAGATGGTCGAGCTGACTTATGAAGGCTACGCCGCTGGCGGCGTGGCTGTCGTGGTCGAGGCACTGACCGACAACCGCAACCGTACCGCGCCCGAGATCAAGAAGCTGTTCGAGGTGCGTGGCGGATCGATCGGCGCCCAGGGCTGCGTGTCGTGGCAGTTCAAGCCACGCGCCGTCTTCCAGGTCGACGGAGCCGATGACAACCGGGTCATGGAAGTGCTGCTTGAAGCCGGAGCCGACGCTCTTGACGTGGCACCTGCCGAAGGTGGCACCGCTATCGTCGCCGAGGTCAAGGACTACGACGACATCCTCAAGGCACTGACCGCGGCCAAGCTGACGGTTGCCCGCAGTGATCTGACTCGCCTGCCCGACACCGAAGTTCCGGTCACCGATCCGGCCATCGCCGAACGGGTCCAGCTTCTGCTGGATGCGCTGGACGATCACCCCGATGTGCAGGACGTTCTGAGCAACGCCCAGTTCTCGTCGCCCTGACTGGCTGGACGGAGCCCCTGGAGGGCCCCATACAGCACTTGACCTCGGCACTTTCATCGCTATCTTTTCCCGCCCCTCGCATTGGAGTCTGCCATGGCCCGCGGCCAGCACCGTTTCCGTCACCTCCGCCTCCTTGGCGAACAGAAAATCCGTGCTTCGGCAAAGGCCTATAACGGCCCCAAGACCGAGAAAGAGACCGTGCGTCGCGATGCGCGCATGAAGACTTTGATCAAGTCGCAACTCGACGCAGGCAAGTCGCTCTCGGCCACCGCGCAGAGCTGGGTCAGCCGTCAGATCGGCCGCCCCTTCACCAAGCTCACTGCCGAACAGGTCGCCAAGTCGCTCGGCTGATCCTATTCCCCAGTTGAGATGTGCACAAACCCAGGGCTAGCCCTGGGTTTGTGCGTTTCCGGCGTTAACTCAGCTATAAGCAATTGGCGGACTGTTCTTTCAGCTGGTCGACTGCGACCTTCAATTCCATGCACAGTTCGCTGAGCAGCGGATCGTTGGCTTTGGCTCCAGCCGTATTGGCCTCACGACCAAGTTCCTGGGCGAGAAATTCCAGTTCTCGACCAACCGGTTCGCTGCGGGCGAGCAACCGGTCCAACGCGTCGAGGTGGGCAGCCAGTCGGGTCAGTTCTTCAGCGATGTCAATGCGTTGAGCCTCGATGGCGACTTCGCGGGCAAGCACCTCGGCAGGGACTGCCCGACCGACCGCCTCGCCAACCACCGCCATGAGACGCTCGCGCAGAAGCGGCACCCGGGCCGCAGCCAACGGCTCCATCCGGGCATGTAGCTGACGCATACGCCCGGCCAACGTGCACAAGGCGAACGACAACGCGGCCCCTTCCCGACGGCGCGATGCGTCCAATCCGGCCAGGGCCTCGCCAAGAGCCAGACTGATAGGGCCGGCCGCCTGGGCCGGGTCGTCGCGATGGCGTCCGACCAACGCAACCGCATCGGAGAGCTGCGGGGCCGGAGCACCCACGACCGCAGCGATGGTCGACAATTCGCGGTAGGTAGCGGCGATGCGCTCGCTGTCGAGACCAGCGACAGCGGACGGCTCCCAGCTCACCTGGATGGTGGCTGAGCCGCGTCCAAGCTGCGTCCGTACCTGCTCGCGGATACGCTCCTCCAGGGTCAGATCGCGCAGATCGCCGCGAATCTGGATGCTGGTCGTCTTGTGATTGACCGTCGCAATTACGATCCGCGCCGCGCCAACAGGCGACAAACCCTGGCCCTCGCCGAATCCAGTCATGCTCTTCATGTCACCTCCAACGACATCGGGATTGAGGGTGTCTTCTCCGGATGGGTTGCAGATCCACACGGCACATGCTTGAAGCTCACTGGACCGTCTCCAGCCGCGCGCTGCTGTCAGACGCAGTGGCGTGACTGAAACGCCGCTTGGAGGCTGACAGTTCATCGTCGACAGCGGCGGCGATGCGGTCGAGGGCGCCTCCACCGCCCAGGCTGGTGCGCAGCTCAGCCAGGCCAAGCCGGCACGTCCGGCGGCGTTCGCCATCCCACAGACGCAGCAGGTGGGCGGTCAGCCGCGGCACGGTCAGCTCCTCTTGCAGCAGTTCCGGGCAGACACGCCAGCCCAGAATGAGGTTGGGCAGTCCGACATGCTTGGTCAGAATCACATGCCTGGCGATCGCCGCCGACAGCGGATCCATGCGGTAGCAGATGGCATGCGGCAATCCGATCAGACCGGCTTCCAAGGTGGCTGTGCCACTGGCCAGGCAACCCACCCGGGCGCGGGCGCACAGCTCGCGCCAACGACCTTCGACCAGCGGCAGGTCGGTGACCGAACGGTACATTTCCAGCGGTAAATCTGGAACCCGCGAGACCAGGATAGTCGGACGACTGGCCATGCGGGCGGAGGCCGCCGTCGCGGCGCGTACCATATCCGGCAACAGTAACCGCACTTCGCGTTCCCGCGATCCCGGAGCGATCAGCAGGACATCCTGACCAGTCAATCCCAGATCACGATCCAGGACGTCGGTCGGAATGGATTCAGGCACCAGATCCAACAGCGGATGGCCGACGTGCTGGGCATGGCAACCGAAACGGGAGAAGAGGGGCGGTTCGAAGGGGAAGAAGCACAGCAGACGGTCAACCGAGCGGGCAATCCGCTTGGCCCGTCGGGGGCGCCAGGCCCACACCTGGGGGGCAACGACATGCACGATCCGCATGCCTGAAGCGCGCAGATCCGCCAGTCGGCGGGCCAGTCGCAGGTTGAATCCCGGGTAATCGATGGTCAGCAGCACCCGTGGACGGCGCGCGCGGATGGTGCGCTCGACGTGCGACAGGGCCTTGGCCAAGGAGGGCAGCCGAGCCAACACTGGCCACAGCCCCATTACCGCCATGCCCTCAATGTCCTGTTCGATCTCGGCCCCAGATCCGGCTAGATGAACCCCGCCCATGGCGGCAACCACCAAGTCTGCCCGGCGCTGACGAACAGCACGCACAACCGCGGCACCATACGCATCCCCAGAGGTCTCCCCGGCGCAGACGAACAGATCACACAGCGGTGCCAGGGGCATCGCCGTAGCATATGGGTCGATGCGCCGATGCATCCTCCGATCCCGCCATGGCTTGCATAGGCCTGCCGGAGCCGTCATTCTGCCTCCTCCGGGGAACCATGCCGAAACTCGTCTGCCAAAGCGGTCCCAATGCCGGGCACGAATACACGATCGCCAAGGACCTCGTCGTCCTCGGCCGGCAAAGCAGCTGCGACGTCCAGATCGTCGACGGCATGGCCAGTCGAGCGCACTGCCACATCCGGCGCGATGGCAAACTGTGGTCGCTGATCGATCTGGGCAGCCGCAATGGCACGCTACTGAACGACAAGCGTGTGTCCGAACGCCAGTTGGTCTACGGTGATCGCATCCGCATCGGCCAAGTCGAATATGTCCTCATCAAGTTGCCTGGTGACGTTGAACTGAAGGATTTGCTCTCCAAGTACGATGTCGGCGAGAAGCTCGGCGAAGGCGGCATGGGTATCGTCTACAAGGCGGTGCAGCGCTCGATGGCGCGCTCGGTGGCAATTAAGATCCTCACCCCCAAGTACGCCAACCGGCCGAAGTTTGTCGACCAATTCATCCGCGAGGCCCGCGCCGCCGGTCAGTTGAACCATCCCAACATCATCCAGGTGCACGACGTCGGCACCGAGAACGACATCCATTACTTTTCGATGGAGTTCGTCGACGGCTCGACCTGCATGCAACTGCTCAAGGCAGACGGCCCCTTCCCGGTACCGGAAGCCCTGGAGATCTCCCGCCAAGTCGCACGAGCCCTGGAATATGCCCATCAGCACCGCCTGATCCATCAGGACATTAAGCCCGACAATATCATGATCGGGCCGGGCAACCTGGTGAAGCTGGCCGACCTGGGTATCAGCAAGACCTTCGATGAGGCCGAAAACGAAGGCGACGGCAAGAAGGTCATGGGCACGCCGCACTACATGGCGCCGGAGGCGGGACTGGGCAAGAAGATCGACCACCGTGTCGACATCTACTCGCTCGGTGCGACCCTTTACCACCTGCTGACCGGCAAGACGCCGTACCATGGCACCAACGCCACCGAGGTGTTGAAGGCTCATGTCATGGACCCCCTGCCGCCGTTGCAGGACCTGAATCCCGAAGTCAGTGACGACGTCTGCGCGCTGGTCGAGCGCATGATGGCCAAGAAGCCCGAAGAGCGCTACCAGAGCGCTGCCGAGGTGGTCAGCGAACTCGAGCGCCTGCAGGGTGGCAGCACCTTGGGGCGCGAGCGCATCCCAGGCCACGAAACCATGATTCTGCGCCGCTTCGCCAGCGGCAAAGCCGCTAGCGGACCCGGTACCATGGCCGGCATGCCGACGACCGGCGACCATACCCCCGATGCGCGCGAAGCCGTACCCAACCCTCCGGGCTGGACGCGCATGCTTGGATGGGGTCTCGCCATCGCCGCCATCCTGTTGGCCGCGCTCGCGGCGTGGCAGCTATGGCCAGTGCCGCAACCGCAGAGCGGCACCCAGGCGCCGCAAGGGCAATCCAAGCCGGTCCTTAGCCAGCCGAACGCCAGCCAGCCTGATCCGGCTGCTGAAAGCGAACGCCGTGATGCCGCCCAGATAGCCGCCCTGACAGATCGTCTTAGGCGAGAAGCAGAAGCGGTGGACGCCCGCGATATCGGCGCCCAGCTCGCCGATATCGCGGCCCGCCCGCTGACCCCGACCAACCGCCAACGGGTCGACGATCTGCGCAATAAGCTTGAAGAGGCTATCCGCAAGCGCCGCGCCGATGCCGACCGCACCGCCTGGAGCGAGATCGAGACCGAGGCCAATCGGCTGGTCACCGAACGCAACTGGGACCTGGCCTTGCGCCGTATTGACGGCTTCAAGGCCAAGGATGATCCAGCCATCGCCCCCAAGGTGCAGCGACTACGCGGCGAGATCGACAGCGACCGCAAGCAGTTCCTCGGTACCCTGGATGAGAAGATTAAGGCTGCGGTTACCCAGAAGAGCATCAGCCGTTTGCGCGATCTACGTGAAGCTCTGCCCAAGCCGCTGCTTGGTGGCGATGTCGAGAATCGCATTTCCGCCGCTATCGCGGGGCTTGAGGAAGAGCAGCGCAGCAGTCTCGCCGGCGAGTCCACTGCAGCCGCAGCCGACCTGGTGCGCTGGGATTTTGCCAAAGTCGCCGAACGCCATGCCCGGGCCCGCCAGGCGTTGGGGGACTCCACCCAAGGCCGTCTGCTCGACGACTACCTTGCCGCCTCCAAGCGCTTGCCTGAACTGATCGTCGCGGTGTCCAATGCCCTGAAGACCTCGCGGGTGCGCTATCGTGGCAGTCTTGGTGGTTGGCAGGATCCGGACATGGAGGCCGCCAATTCCAAGAGTCTGGCCCTGGCCCTGGCCAACGGTGCCGCGGTCGATCTCCTCTGGCCGAAGATTAGCGCGCCTGAACTGATGCAGATCGGCCAGCTGACGCTGAAGGAGGCTTTCGAGCCCTACCGAGCCAGCATCAACGTCCTGGCCGGTGCCAAGGTCGGGACGGAGAAGTAGGTTGATCACCTGTCCCGGCATGACTGCGCAGGGCGTGAGTCCGGGCCTTGCGCCAGCCTCGCTCCGTACCGTCAGCTAAGCATGCCATCCGCAGGCAAAGACAAGGGCACCAAGCAATATAGCCGCCAGAATGGCATGGGTCGGCTGCGACGGGCCAACATCAAGCAGGCCGGTAGACTGAGCAACTGGGAACGCCACGACGAAGATGCCGAGGTCTTCGAGCGGCATGGCAGCATGGGCCGCGCCACCCACGCTGGCGAAGGCCTAGTCTCGCGCTTCAACCGTTTGGTCGCCCTCGGCAAGTATGGTAAGCACCCTGGCGAGCCGGCCGAGATTTGCGAAGTACGGCCCGGCCTGGTCATGGTGCGATTCGCCGATGGGCGCGAGGAGCCGGCCGCGATCCGCCGTTCACTAGAGAAACGCATGGTGGGCGTGCGCAATACCGTCGCGGTCGGCGACCGGGTGCGCATCGAACACTCGGCCGGCGATCTGGCGATCGGCGGGATCGAGAAGCGGATCAACCAGCTTGCCCGCACTGACGCACACAACCGTTCGTTGGAGCAGGTTCTGGCAGCCAACGTCGACCTACTGGTGGCGGTTGCAGCGGTGCACGATCCGGATTTCAAACACGGCTTCATCGATCGTGCCTTGATGATGGCCGCCGCCCATGGCATCGACGCCGCTGTGGTCGTGACCAAGCGCGATCTCGGCGATCCCGAACCGATGGTCAGCTTGTATAGTGGCATCGGCTATCCCTGCCTGGCCGTCGATGCGCGCGATCCGGCCGATGGCGGCATCGCCGCCTTGCGCAGCCTGTTGGCCGGCAAGGCGTGCATGTTCGCCGGCCAGAGCGGCGTCGGAAAAAGCTCACTGGTCAATGCCTGCTTTCCCGGAACGAATGCCCGCGTCGGTGTGGTCGCCGAACAGGGCTTCGGACGCCATACCACCACCGCCGCACGATCGTTCCTATTGCCGGGCGGAGTCCGCCTGATCGACACCCCAGGCATCCGTGAATGCGTGGTTGGCGGTCTCAAACCGCCAGATGTGGCGCTGCTCTATCCGGATCTGGCCAAGGCCATGCCGCGATGCCGTTTTCCCGACTGCACCCATCGACACGAACCAGACTGCGCCGTCCTCAAAGCGGTCGAGGACGGTGAGATCGCTGCCACGCGCTACTGGAGCTACCGCTCGATCGTCGACGGGTAACGGACGGCTAGAGTCGCTGACGATTGCGCCATGCTCGCGGTGAAAAACCGGTAGCGGCACGAAACAGCTTGGCGAATCGATGGGGATCAGCGATCCCGACCTGCAGTCCGACTTCGGCGATCGGCAAGGCGCTGCCGGCGAGAAGCCGACGGGCCACCTCGATGCGTTCACTGCGCAACCAGGCCATTGGAGAACTGCGCAGATGATTGCGGAACAGTCGTACCAGGGTCGGCGGTGAACAGCCGGCAAGTCGCGCTAGCGCTGCCAGATCCAGCGGTCGGGCAAGATCACGACACACCGTCGTCAACGTAGTCGCCAAGGCCGCCGGTAAAACCGCCGTCGCGTTCACCGCGACCGCCCGCATCAATTCGTCGGCCAGCAGCTGAGCCATGGATCTGGCATGATCCGTTTCGACAGGTCCACTCACCCAACGTCCAACGATCCATTCGCTCAGCCGACGTAGCCCTGGATGTTCGTCGAGGCTGCCGCCGACAAGCCCGTCAAGACCAGGCCAGCGGACATCATGGCGGTGGAGAGAACCGTGCAGGGGCTCGCTGGAAGTATGCGGGACGCGTAATTCGACCAGCGCATTGTGGGCGTGGTCAGGACATAGGTGGATTCCCCCAATAAGGAATGGCCGCCTGCTATCCGCGAAATATATCACACGATGCCGCCAAGGCAGCAACAGCCAAGCATCGGCCGGGAGCGGACGACGCTGGCCATCGACCACCACCTCTCCGGATCCTTGGCGACCCCACAGCAACATCCTGCTGCCGACACAGGGGTTCTCCAGACGCTGCCCCGGTGAGAACTGGTATAAGTTGGCATGCAGAACGACGGGGAATCCCATGATCACATCCTAGGCGTGATCAGAAATGACAACTCCTGATCCATCCAGACCCGCACAACTAACAGCCGGCAGCTACCCTGGTCAGCATGACTGCAACCTCCCGCGAACGCGTCCGCGCCTTCCTTGCTCGCAGCCACGCTGACCGCGTACCGATCAACTATGCCGCCAACGGCGGTATCGACGCTCGCCTGAAGCAGCACTTTCGCCTGGCGGCACACGACGACGAAGGACTTCGCCTAGCGCTAGGCGTCGATTTTCGCTGCGTTGGTCCGGACTGGCGCGGAGGCACCTTGCATGCGGCCCAACCTGGCGTCACGGTCAACGCAGCCTGGGGCTACCACACCCGCTGGATCGAGCATGCCAGCGGCGGCTACTTCGATTTCTGCGACTTCCCGCTACGTGAAGCCGATCTCGAAGCGGTCGCGGCCTGGGCCCTGCCCGACGCGGATCACTACGACTACAGCGCACTGCCACACTTGTGCGCCGCCTATGACAGCTTCGGGCTGCACCTCGGCAATCCCGGTCTGGCCGATATCCTCAATGGCACCGGCGCGCTCATGGGCATGGAGCGGGTCTATGCCGCCCTCGCCGGAGATGATCCGGCCTGGAACCTGCTGGTCGAACGACGTCTGGCTCACGAGCTGGCGACGACCGAACGCAGTCTCGCCGCCTGCAACGGCCGCATCGATGTCGTCTGGGTCGGCGAAGACCTTGGCAGTCAACGCGGCCCGCTCTGCTCGCTCGCCACCTGGCGTCGGGTGTTGCGGCCCTGGCACCAGCGCATGGTCGAGATCGCCCAAGTCTATGGCGCAGCGGTGATGCTGCACTCGTGCGGAGCAAGCAGCCCGTTCTTCGATGACCTCATCGCCATGGGTGTCTGTGCCATCGACACGCTGCAGCCCGATGCCGCCGGCATGGAGGCCCTACGCGTCAAGCAGGGCTGGGGCGACCGCCTCGCCTTCCACGGTGGCGTCGGCACCGGCGGCATCGTCGCGAACGGTACGGCTGATGAGGCCCGCACCGAGGCCGAGCGCGTACTCGAGGCCTATATGCCAAACGGCGGCTATGCCTTCAGTCCTGCTCACGCCCTGCAGGACAATACCCCACTCGATAACGTCCTCGCCATCTACCAAGCCGCGCACAGCGCCGGCCAATATGCACGGAGTGCCGCATGAATCCTGCTCCATTGATCACCACCCTCCGGGACCAGGGAGACATCCCTGATGCCGGGCCTAACCTGCGCGCCGGTCTGACCGTCGATGGTTTTCTGCTGCTGCGTGGGCTACTGCCGGTTGAACGGGTGCTTGCTGTCCGCCAATTGATCATCGCGATGATGCAGGAGGAAGGCTGGCTGACGTCGACGGATCCGCTGCATGCCCGACCAGATCTGCCTCTGGAAGGGGACGATCGTCATCGCCCGCTTTACCGCCGTCTGCTCCACCATCCCGAGTTCGCGACTCTTGCCCATGCCCCCGAACTGCTCGCCGCCATCGGCACGGCGCTCGGCGGACCCGTACAGGTGCACAAGCGTATCATTGCCCGGCTTGCCCCGCCCCACCAGCCCCCAACCCAGCCACACCAGGATTGGCAGTACATCCGCGGCAGTCTCGACACCGTGACCGCCTGGATCCCGCTGGGGGATTGCCCGCGCCGTCTCGGCGGGTTGGCCGTCATTCCTGGCAGTCACAGGGTTGGTTTTCGCGAGCATGTCCGTTCGACGGGTGCCGGCGGCATGGGCGTGCCGACCGACGACCTTCAGCAACCGTGGCTGTCCACCGACTACCGCGCTGGCGATGTGCTGCTCTTCCCTGCGCTAACCATCCACGCAGCGCTACCCAACCAGGCCAAGGGCAGAATGCGGCTATCCGCGGATTTCCGCTACCAGCGTCCGGATGAGGCAATCGACGCCAGCAGCCTGCGGCATCATTACGACCTGGATTAGGCCTGGGCCAATGAGCGCCACTTGCCCATCGCCTCGCTGAACGCCTTGTCGAGCGATTCGCGGTCTTCGGCGGGCACGCGGCCGGCGTCGCGCCAAGCCTGCTTGATGCGATCGACCGCATCGGACTGCCAACGTGGATTCTCGCCCGCCATAAGCTCTTCGAGCTCGACGAGCAGGGCCCGGCGCTTGGCCGCGGCGGACTCAAGATGGGCACGCTCAGCATCCAGCTTACCGCGGATGGTGGCGAGAATGCGGTCGATCGCGGCGTCGAAGCGCGACTCCAAGGCGACCCGCGATTCGCGCGGTGGCGGCGGCAGTTCGCGGGCCTGTTCGCGCAGTTCGCGGACGCGGCGCTGCACGTCGGAGGCCGTCAGCATGCCGCTCTTGGCCGCCATCGCCTTCTCGGCGTCGCCAGCAAAGGCTTCGGCGGCGATGACCAGACGCTCGCACTCGGCGGCGACAGCCTCGCGGCGATCGTTCTCGGCATCCATGTCGGCTTTGTGCCGCTCCCAGAAGGCATCCTGGGACTTCTTGAATCGCTCCCACAGGTTGCGATCCATGCCACGCGGCACTTCGCCGGCCTCGCGCCAACGCGCCTGCAGGTCACGCATGCGCAGCGAGGTCGCCCGGCGACCGTCGCGCTCGGCCGGGCTGCCAGGCAGTCCAATCGCCGGACGGGCCAGCTCGGCCTCGGCATCGACGCACAACTGTTCGCGTCGGGCCATCGCCGCCTGCCGCTCCTGGTCCTGGGCCGCAAGCCACGGTTTCAGCTTGGCGAAGCAGCCGTCACCAGCAGCGCGGAAAGATTCCCAAATAGCGCGAGCCTTGGCACGCGGCATCGGTCCGAGCTTGCGCCAGCGTGCCTGGCAGTCCTTCAAGCCACGGAATGCCAGACCCGGATCGGTGTCGATCGGCAGGCCGTTGATCTCGTCGATCAACTGTTCGGCACGCACCAGGCTGACGAACGACTCGGCATCGGCGGCCTCGCGGGCGGCGCGCAACGGGGCGTAGGCATCATCGAGCAGGGCAAGGAAGCGCTCACGGTAGCCGCGGGCCTCAATCGGCGGCACTGCCCGCGAAGCGGCACGGAAGGCGTCGCGCAGGGTGATCAACGCCTGGTGCTGAGTCTCCAACGCGGCGGTGTCATCAGGGGCGATCGCATCAGCGGCGACAGCCAGGGTCTCGGCCTGGGCGACCATAGCTGCGAGGTTGGCCTTGGCCTCCTCGCGCTGTTGTCCGCGATCGTTGCGCGCCTGACGGCGGGCCGAGCGATGGGCATCCCAGGCGGCATGGAAGCGCACCCGCAGATCGTGATGCGCATCCAGGGTGTCGCCCAGACGCAGGGCGTCCTTGTGCAGGCGGAGGAATTCGTCGACCACCGATTCGGGATCCGACGCCTTGGCCAAGATTTCGGCGCGGGCAACGACGGCATCGAAGCCCTCGGGGGCCGGAGCCAGCCGACGGCTCTCGGCCTCAGCCTTGGCAACTGCGGCGACCTGAGTGAGGGCAGCGGCCTCGGCCTGCTCTCGTTCGATGCGGGTTACTGCTTCGGCAATACGCACCTGGATCTCACCGGCGAGTTGGTCGAGACGAGCCAGGGTGGCGGCGGCCCGTTCTTCGATCGGCAGGGCCTGATGGGCGGCAAGGACGGCAGTTCGTTCGGCGCAGATCGCGTCCCAAGCAGACTGTGCGCCGGTGCCATTACCGACCGCAAGCCGGGTCGCCCGCGGAACCAGACCATCCAAGATGGCCAGACGCGCTGCGCGGGCCTTCTCGATGCTCGGCTGGACGGCAGTGACCGCCAAGGCTTCCAAACGCGCAGTGGCTGCGTCGCGGACCGCAGCCACCTTGGCTTTCTTAGCGATCGACTTCAGCACTTTGCGTTCACCCAGCGCGGCGACCGCGCGCAGGCCGTTGGCGCCGTTGGCGTCCTGAATCGCTGCTATACCTAGTTGGGCGGCGTTGGTCGACGGTTCGGACAGCAGTCGGTCAAGGGCAGCTACATCGCCGCGGGCGGCAGCAGTCGCCAATCCAGCCTTGTCCGGCCCTTTCGAAGGCGTTGGAGCCGCCGACGGCTTGGCCGTGACTGGGGTGGAGGAACGACGACGACCGAGTCCGAAGAATCCCATGCTGCCTCGCGGGGCGGCATGGTCGGCAGGCGGAAGCGCTGGGCAACCCTCGTCCGGAGCCCCCTCAATCCAGCCTGTCCCGGCTCGGAGACCTCGGCACACTGGCACCATGTCCGAGGCCGAGGCCGTTCTTGCCCTGCTGGCCGACCCGGACCCGACGGTTCGGGGCCCTTTGAGCGAGCGCCTGATCGAGGATGACGACCTGCGCGAGCGCTGTTGGCAGGCCTGTGGTGGCGAAGCGCCTGCGCCGTTGGTGGAGGCTGTTTTACGCGCCGATGCCCTGGATCTGATTGAACGTTGGGGTGCCTGCAGCGGCCTGGAGGAGGGCTGGGCCATGCTCGCCAGCCTGCAGCGACCCCGCCAGGACCCGCTGCCAGCCTGCGCCAGCCTGCTTGATGCCCTGGCCGAGCGGGCCCCACACAGCGATGCCGGCGCGGTGGCGCGCTGGTTGAGCCAGGACGTCGGCTTCGCCGGCGATCGCGAGGCCTACGACGATCCACGCAATTCGCACCTCCCCGAAGTTCTCGCCCGAAGGGCCGGGCTGCCCATCGCCGTGACCGGCGTGTGGCTGCTGGTCTGCCGTCGTCTCGGGCTGCAGGCGCGCGCGCTGGCCATGCCGGCGCATGTCTTCGCCAGTTGGGATGGTGGGGCCTGGGACTGTTTCACCGGACAGGCCGTCAGCCGATCCCAGCTCGACCAATGGGCCCGGACCCACGGTGCGCTGTCGGCCGATCCCTATCTGTCAGGCGCTGATGACCACGAACTGCTCACCCGCATGGCGCGCAATCTGGCGGCCGCCTATGCCCGTCGTGACGACCTGGTGCGCGGTTCGATCGCCGCTGTGCTGGCACGGGCCTAGCCGCTCGTCGTTGACGCACGGTTGTCGTGCCGTCCGCAATCCCACCGTGCCGGCATGCTGAAGATCTATGCCTACCGTGGTTGCGGCACCTGCCGTGCGGCCTTGGCCCGCCTCGACGCCGCGGGCACCCCTTACACGGAAATCCCCATCCGCGAACAGCCGCCCAGCGTGGCCGAGCTGACCCGCGTGCTGCGATCGGTCGACGGAGAGCTGAAACGCCTGTGCAACACCAGCGGGCAAGAGTACCGCGCCTTAAAAGTTGCCGACCAACTGAAGCGTCTGACCACCGACCAGGCGATCGCGCTGCTCAGCGGCAACGGCAACCTGTGCAAACGCCCGGTAGTTCTTGGGCCAAAGATCGCCCTGGTCGGATTCCAAACCACGGAATGGGACGCCGCCGGGCTGTAACGTCAGCGGAGCGCGGGCGGTGTCGGCCGCTATGCTGCGCAGGCTGGCTTCGTCATCGACGACCAGGCCCAGACCGGTCCCCTGGCTCTGCGGGCGGGTAGTGAAGAACGGTTCGAAAATACGCGCCTGTACCTCACTGCTCAACCCGACGCCGTCGTCGCGGACGACGATGTTCGCGGCCGGGCCGCAGTACAGCCCGGCGTGCTGGCTGCGCAGGGTGGCGTCCGCCCACGGCAGGCCGAACAAGCTCAAACCCTGCCCGACCACCCCGTCAGAGGCGAGACCGGTGATCCGGGTAAACGCAGGATTGGCGAAGCTGATTCGTCCATCGGGATCGGCCAGTGCGGTAGGCTCGCCGGGTAGCTGCTAAGACCCCAGCGAGCAGTCGCGAGCGCTTTTCCACCCATGAGGACCAGTCGGTTCAGCCACGTCGGCGCAGCTCGCGCGGGCCGACCCCGGTCAGGCGACGGCACACCCGGCTGAAGTGGAACGGGTCGTCGTAGCCGCATGCGGTGGCGATGCGGTGTATCGGCATAGTCGAAGTCATCAGCTGATGACGGGCGCGCTCGAAGCGGTGGCGTTCCAGCCAGACTCGCGGACTGTCGCCGGTCAGGTCGCGAAAGGCGGCCCGGAAGGCTGTTTCACCCATGCCGGCGCGGCGGGCCAGGCCCGGCACCGTCCAGCGCCGGCCGTCGAGGTCGAGGAAGGAGAGCAGGTGCGAGAGGTCGCGGGGCACCCGCGCTGGATCGCCGACTTCGGGCTCGCGCTCGGCGACCAGATCGTGCATCGCCGTGGCGATGATGCCGGCCGCCTGTAGCCGGGCCGCCGGCGACTGGTGGCGGCGCAACAGCCACTGGCGGACCAGTGGGGCGAAGCGCTCGCGCCAAGCCTCGGGCGCCGCCAGCTGGGTGACCGCCGGGATCTCCATCGCCGTCCCCTGTGGCGACAGCAGGCGCCACACCGGACGAACCGCACTGTCGGCGCGGCGCCGCGTCACCCCCAGGCGTTCGATCATGTCGAGCGCGACCAGGCCGGGCTGGGCATGCAAATCGAAGTGCACCGCGAGGTGGCTGCCAACTAACCCCTGAGCGTTGGCCTCTCCAGGCGGGACGAGCAGCAGATGCCCGGGTGGCAGCGGCTGGCTAGCGCCGAGGCGTTCCCACCACACCCATGCCTCACCATCGAGCTGTAGGACGATCTCCCAGTCGCGCAGACGGCGCAGCGTGGCGGTGACCTCAATGTGATCGTAGCCAGTCAGATGAGATAGGCGCAGCCAGGGCGACCAGGGCGCATCGGCTACCGGCACGTCGACGATTTGTCCATGTTCTTGCTGCGGATCTGCCATGTCAGCCGCAGAATCACTAATAGAATCGCGGAAGCAACCTGCACCGACAACCCGGAAAAGCCAGGAAACCATGTCTCTCTACCCGACCTCGTTTTCCCAAACCCTGTCCCTCGCGGCCTTCGCCAAGCCCGGCCCGGAGTATCGCGGAGCGCCGTTCTGGAGCTGGAACTGCAAGCTCGACCGCGCCAAGTTGCTGCGTCAGACCGGCTGGCTGGCCGAGATGGGTTTGGGCGGCTGGCACATCCACGCCCGCACCGGGCTGGACACGCCGTACCTGGGCGAGGAGTTCATGGGCCACGTCAAGGCCTGCGTCGAGGACGGCCGCGCCCGCGGCGGCCTGCGCACCTGGTTGTACGATGAGGACCGCTGGCCCTCTGGCGCCGCCGGCGGCATCGTCACCAAGGAGGAGCGCTTCCGCTCGCGCTTCCTCCTCTTCACCCCGACGCCCAACGCCGAGGCCCAGGTCAGCTCGACCACCACGTCGCAGTCGGTCGGCGGGCGCAGCGGCCAGGGCCGGCTGCTGGCGCGCTACGCCGTGCGCCTGGACGCGGCCGGGGCGCTAGCCGCCTACCGCCGCCTGAGCGACGTTGACGCCGCTGCCGCCGGCGAACGGTTGTGGTACGCCTATCTGGAGGTGTCGCAGCCGTCGAGTTGGTTCAATGGCCAGACCTACGTCGACACGATGAACCCGGCCGCGATCCGCCGCTTCGTCGAGGTGACCCACGAGCCCTACCGTCAAGCGGTGGGCAAGGACTTCGGCGGCCTGGTACCGGCGATCTTCACCGACGAGCCACAGTTCACCACGAAAAGGCCGCTGCCGGCTGCCGACGCCACGGCTGACGCAATTATGCCGTGGACCGACGATTTGGTCGACAGCCACGTCGCCGCCTTCGGCGTCGATCCGCTCGACACCCTGCCTGAGGTGTTCTGGGATCTCCCGGGCGGCACCGCCTCGCTGGCGCGCTGGCGCTACCACGAGCACACCGCTGAGCGCTTCGCCGCCGCCTTTGCCGACGTCGTCGGCGGCTGGTGCGCCAAGCACGGCATCGCCTTCACTGGCCACCTCATGGAGGAGCAGTCGCTGGAGAGCCAGACCCACGCCACCGGCGAGGCGATGCGCAGCTATCGCGGCTTCCAGATCCCCGGCATCGACCTGCTGTGCGACGCGCTGGAGATCACCACCGCCAAGCAGACGCAGAGCGCCAAGCACCAGTACGACCGCGAGGGCATGCTGAGCGAACTGTACGGCGTTACCGACTGGGACTTCACCTTCGCCGGCCACAAGCGCCAGGGCGACTGGCAGGCGGCGCTGGGCATTACCGTGCGCGTGCATCACCTCTCGTGGGTGAGCATGCAAGGCGAGGCCAAGCGCGACTACCCGGCCTCAATCCACTATCAGAGCCCGTGGTTCCGCGAGTATCCGCGGGTCGAGGACCACTTCGCGCGGGTCAACGCCGTGCTGACGCGTGGAAAGCCACGCGTGCGCGTCGCCGTAGTCCACCCGGTGGAGAGCTACTGGCTGGCCTACGGCCCGCGCGCCGGCACCGGCGCAGTACGCGAGGCGCTGGAACGCTCGTTCCAGGACGTCGCGCACTGGCTGGCCTTCGGCACCCTCGACTTCGACTACCTCGCCGAATCACTTTTGCCGTCGCAGTGCGCCGCCGGCGGGTCGCCGCTGCACGTTGGGGCAATGGCCTACGACGCCGTGGTGGTGCCGCCCATGCGCACTATCCGCGGTTCCACCATTGAGCGCCTAGAGGCCTTCGCCGCCGCCGGCGGCCGCTTGGTCTTCCTCGGCGAGGCGCCCGCACTGGTCGACTGCCAGCCGTCCGACCGCGCCGTGCGCCTGGCCGCGACGCGGCGCGTGCCGTGCGAGAAGGCGGCGCTCCTCGCGGTGCTGGAGCCGGTGCGCGATCTCGCGGTGCTGCAGTCTGATGGGGCTCCCGCTTCGACCGTGCTGACCCAGAGCCGCGACGACGGCGCCGTCCGCCACCTCTTCGTGTGCAACAAC